>JANMMX010000011.1:0-47376 GCA_031373605.1 Allobosea sp.
GCCTGCAAGCGCCAGCCCAACGAGCGCTGCATGGCGCAATACCAGACGCGCATCTCCGGCCCGCTGCTGGACCGGATTGATCTGGTCATCGATGTGCCGGCGGTGACGGCGTCCGACCTGATTCTGCCTGCTGCCAGCGAAGGCTCGGCCGAGGTTGCTGCCCGTGTGTTCGCCGCCCGCAAGCGGCAGGAAGTGCGCTATCTGGCCATGGGGCTTGAGCGTGTCTCGACGAATTCAGCCTGTCCGGGCTCGGCGCTGGATGACGTGGCCAAGCCCGACGCGGAGGGGCTCAAGCTCCTGCGTGAAGCGGCAGAAGCGATGAAACTGACGGCACGCGGTTATCACCGGGTGCTGAAAGTGGCGCGCACGCTGGCCGATCTGGATGATGACCCGCGCGTCGGCCGCATTCATCTGGCCGAGGCGCTGTCCTACCGCTCACGGATTGACCAGACGGCGATGGCCGCCTGAGACGCGTCAGCCCCCTTGTTTTGTGGCGTCGTGGCGCAGGAAGACCACCTGCGTATCGCCATAGTGGCGGGTTTCGATCTCGGTGAAGCCTTCGGGCAGGGTCCAGGTCGAATCTGCCGCTTCCTCCAGCAGCACCATGGCGCCCGGCGCCAGCCAGCCGCCGTATCGCGCCGAAGCCAGCGCCTGCTCGCCCAGGCCCTTGCGATAGGGCGGATCGCAGAACACCAGATCGAAGGGTTCCAGCGGCCCGATGGGCCCAAGTTTGGTGGCGTCGCGCCGGAAGATGCGGCTGTTGCCAGCCACACCCAGCGCCAACTGGTTTTCGCGGATCAGCCCGCGTGCCTGCGTGCCATCATCGACCATGAGCGCAAAGGATGCGCCGCGCGAAAGTGCTTCAAATGCCAGCGCGCCCGTTCCGGCGAAGAGATCGAGCACGCGCGCGCCAGCCACGACACCGTCATGGCTGTGCGCCAGCACGTTGAACAGCGATTCGCGCAGCCGGTCCGAGGTGGGGCGAATGCCGCCCGCGCCCGCTTTCGGCGAGGCCAGCGTGCGCCCGCCCAGACGTCCTGCGACAATCCTCATTGGCAGTTGCTCATCAAACCTGCATCAGCCGCGCGGCTTGCCGCGCCCACCGGGACGGCTTCCGGTTGGTCTGTCGCCACCAGGTCGGCTGCCACCTGGTCGACCGCCTGAAGGGCGCCCGCCAAATGGCCTGTCGCCGCCGGGGCGATCACCACCAGGACGGGCACCCGAGCTACGTCCACCAAACGGCTTGTCACCGCCGGGACGGTCCCCGCGCGGCCTGTCGCTGCCGGAGCGCTCACCACCTGAACGTTCGCCACCGAAGCGCCCGGCGGGCTTGCCATAACCTGATCGTGCAGGCCGGTCGCCAGCGGAACGATCACCTGCAGGCCGATCACCGAAGCTGCGCTCGCCTGAACGGCCCTCGCCACGTGGCTTGTCGCCGCGATAGGCGCTGCGGGCCGGGCGGTCCCCATCCCGCGAAGGCCGATCTCCATCCCGAACAGGCCTTGCGCGGAACGCAGGCCGCTCCTCATCGCGAGGCCGCTCCTGCCACGGGCTGTTGCTGGCGGCCCCTGTCTCGACGAGATCCTCCAGAGAGGTGCCTGGCTTCGCCATGCGCTGCACACGCTGGTGCTTTGGTGTTTCCTCGCGCGAGGCTGACGCGACGCGCTCGACCAGAACGCGGCGGCCCTTGGGATCCTCGATCGCCTTGTCACGGCGGCGGGCCACGGTGCCCTCGGCCTCGCGCTTGGCGCGCTCGTCTTTCGGGTCTGCGCCCCTACGTGGCGCGGCATTGCGCTTGGCGCGCAGGCCGTCGGCCTCCTCGTCACGCCAGGTTGTCTTCAGCCAGGGCTTGGCGGTGCGCTCGTCCTGCGAGACATGGGAGCCACGGCGCATCTGTGGGCGCTCTGACGTTGGACGGTCGCCATCGGGACGGCGGCGAGGCCGGTCGTCGCCGGCAGGTGCGGCGCGCGGCGCGCGATCCTCGAACCGGGGCGCCTCCTCCCGGCGCGGTGCTGGGGCAGGGGCTTCTTCACGCCGTGTTGCCATCTCTTCACGGCGCGGGGCGTTGAGGTCAATTCCGGCCTCGCGCATCAACTCGTCGCCAAGCTGGTCCTTCAGCACGCGCGAGCGCACCTCATCAACCTCGCCTTCCGCCAGATCACCGAGCTGGAACGGGCCGAAGGACACCCGGATCAGCCGGTTGACGGCCAGACCCAGATGCTCGAGCACCTTCTTGACCTCGCGGTTGCGCCCTTCGCGCAGGTCCACGATCAGCCAGGTGTTGGAGCCCTGCTCGCGCTCGAAGCGGGCAATGACGGGGCCATAAGCCTCGCCATCGATCACGACGCCATCGCGCACGGTGTCGAGCTGCGCCTGCGTGATGTGGCCAAAGGCACGCACGCGGTAGCGCCGCAGCCAGCCTGTGGTCGGCAGTTCCAGCACGCGCGCCAGCCCGCCATCATTGGTCAGCAGCAGCAGGCCCTCGGTGTTGATGTCGAGGCGGCCCACCGTCATCACGCGCGGCAGGTCCTGCGGCAGCACCTCGAACAGTGTAGGTCGGCCTTCGGGATCGTGGTTGGTGGAGACAAACCCCTTGGGCTTGTGGAACAGCCAGAGGCGCGTGCGCTCGCGCGCCGGCATCGGCTCGCCATCAATCACGATGACCGCGTCCGGCCCGACATCCAGCGCAGGGCTGTCGATGATCTTGCCGTTCACACTGACGCGGCCAGCCAGGATCATGACCTCGGAATCGCGCCGCGATGCCACTCCGGCGCGCGCCATCACCTTGGCGATGCGCTCCGGTCCATCGGGTGCGCGGTCCGGCTGCAGGCTGGGTTCGGGAGCAGCGCGGGAGAAGCTGCGCTCGGGGCGCGGACCACGTTCAGACCTCGTATCACGCTCAGGCCTCGCATCGCGGTCAAAACGTGGTCTGCGGTCTTCATTGGCGCGGAAGGGCTTGCCGCCACCTTCGGAACGGGCGCCATCGCGTGGTGCAAAGTCGCGCTTGGGGCGATCATCGCCAGAGCGAGGCGCATAGGGTTTGCGCTCGCCGCCAAAGCTGCGCTCTCCGGCTGGCTTCCTGTCGCCATAGGGCTTCTTGTCGCCGAACGGCTTCTTGTCGCCAAAGGACTTGCGCTCACCAAAGGACTTGCGCTCGCCATCTCGCGGGCCTGCGCGTTCGCCAGAGCCGCTGCGCTCACCGAAGGGCCTGGCCGGTCGATCGCCGGGTGCACGTGGGCGGAAAGGCTTGTCGCCGCCGCCATCGCGACCAGAGCCGCCTCCGCCGCGACCAGTTCCGCCTCCGCCGCTCTTGCGCGGCCCCCGGCTTTTCTGGTTTCTGTCGTCGTCGCTCATGGTCGGCTCCTTCTTGGAGGGTCCTTCTATCAGAGCGACCGTTTGGCTGCGAGCGCCAATGCAGGAAAAAGACCTTGGGAGACAAGCCTTTGCCGACAGCGCCCGAGCAAGCGGAAACACCGATGGCGCTGGCCTTCGCCCAGGCACGTCTGGCTGCGGCGCGTGGCGAGGTGCCGGTGGGTGCGGTTATCATGCGCAACAGCGAGATGCTGGCCGCCGATGGCAACCGCACGCTGGAACTGAAAGACCCTAGCGCCCATGCCGAGATGCTGGTGATCCGGCAGGCGGCAGCGCGCATCGGCAGCGAGCGGTTGATTGGCTGCGATCTCTATGTGACGCTGGAGCCCTGCCCGATGTGTGCGGGAGCGATCTCGTTTGCACGGCTGCGGCGGCTCTATTTCGGCGCGTCTGATCCCAAAGGTGGCGCGGTCGAAAATGGCGTCCGGCTCTTTGCTTCACCCACCTGCCATCATGCGCCCGAGGTCTATGGCGGGCTGGGCGAGCAGGAGGCGGCAAGCCTGCTGCGTGATTTCTTCAAGGCGCGCCGCTGAGCTGCCGCGCCTCGATCAAGACCGAGAGACGCCGCTTGATGTCGTCTTTCATCGGGTCGCAGGCAGCAAAAATCTCGGCAGCCCGGAAGAAGTCCAGCCCGCCAAAGGCCTCGACAGGCGGGCGGATCAGCAGATCCGGCGGATGGCGCTCGATGGTGCGCTGGACAATGGCACCCATCAGGATTTGCGAGGCGCCGAACATCGCCTCCAGCGGTTCGGGCACGCGAGTTTCGCTGATGGTGGCAGCACCCCCGGCATCAACCGCGATGACGATACGATGGGGCGCCGACAGCCTGTCATAGGGCAGCGGATTGACCGCACCGCCATCGATCAGCACACGGCCACCAATGGTCACCGGTCGGATGAGGCCGGGAATGGCCATGGAGGCCGCAACCGCCGGCGTGAGAGGGCCTGAAGCCAGCGCGACCTCGCTGCGCAGGTGATAGTCGGTCGCGATCGAGACGAAGGGGATTTTCAGGTCTTCGAAGCGGTCCGGCACAATCTCTGGCCAGAACAGGTCAAGGATCTGCTCGCCATCCACCAGAACCGGGTTGCCGAGCCCGCGCTGGAACAGGTCTGCCAGCTTGCCGACGCGCGCGCCCAGCAGGCGGCTGACGACACGCGCCCGATCCTTGAACAGGGCAAGGCTGTAGGCCTTCAGCGCTCGCGCGGGCATTCCGGCCGCCCAGGCTGCACCCATGATCGCGCCAATCGACGAACCGGTGACGAGCGCAGGTTTCAACCCCAGATCGTCCAGCGCTTCCAGCGCCACCAGATGCGCCAGGCCGCGCGCGCCGCCCGCGCCCAGCGCAATGACGATTTCGGGCGTGCTGCGGCTGGCAGGCTCCTGCCCAGGTCTGGCAACTTTGCTCATGCGGCCAGGAATGGTGCGAGTGCCGCCAAGGTGTCCGCCGGGTTCTCCTCTGGCAGGAAATGCCCGCTGGCGATGCTGCGCCCTCCGGCCTTGGGCGCAAAGGTCTCGCGCCAGATGGCGAGAGGGCTGGCGCCCTTGGCCGGTATGCCGTTCTCGCCCCAAAGAATGAGCGTTGGGCACAGGATGGTTTTTCCTGCGGCCCTGTCCTCGCGATCATGCTCCAGATCAGTGGTTGCGCCCGCGCGGTAATCCTCGCAAGCCGCATGAATGCGTGCGGGATCGTTGAAGGACTGGCGGTAGGCGGCAAGTGCTGCTGGCGCGAAAGCCTTGATCGACTGGGCCCGCGTCCAGCTGCCGATGGTGTGGTCGAGCCAGCCGGATGGATCGGCCTTGATAAGGTTTTCGGGCATGGGCTCGGGCTGCGCCATGAAGGTCCAGTGATAGACCTGCAGCGCGCGCACGGCGTTCATCCCTTCCCACATCGAAAGTGTCGGCATGATGTCAAGCAGCGCCAGCCGCTCCACACGGCCCGGATGGTCCAGCGCCAGACGATAGGCAACGCGTGCACCGCGATCATGCCCCACGACGCCGAAGCGCAGATGGCCGAGCGCGTCCATCGCCGCCACCACATCCTCGCCCATGGCCCGCTTGCTGTAGAGCGTTTTGCCGCCATCGCCATGGGGCGCTGATGACCAGCCATAGCCGCGCAGATCGAGGCAGACGACCTGATGGGTTTTCGCCAGTTGCGGCGCAATCTCGTGCCACATCACATGCGTCTGCGGAAAGCCATGGATCAGCACCAGAGGCGGCCCCACTCCGCCGACACGGGCGAATATCTTGCCGACTGGGCCATCAATCCAGCGCGGCGCAAAACCGGGGAACAGGGCATCGGTTGCAGGCATCACGTTGCTCCTTGCGCTGGCACGGCACTGCGAATGTCGGTCTGGCTGAAATCATCACCCTTGAACAACAAGGGCGCCTTGAGGCTGGCTGCCAATGCATAGGCAAAGCAGTCGCCAAAATTGAGGCCCGCCGGGTGCCGCCCCTTGCCGAAGCGATGGAAGGCGTCGCGGGCGAGGGTCAGTTGATGTTCGTCGAACGCGACAATATCGATTCCCATATCGTCGAGAATGGCATCGATTGTTGGCGCAGTGGCATCCAGCTGAAGCCTGGTGACTGCCAATTCCAGCTCAAGCACGCTTGCCACCGACATGAATACGGCAGGTTGGCTGACGATCAATTCACGGAATTTGATTGCCTCCAGCTCGCGATTCAAGATGGCGAAAATGGCCGAGGTGTCGACAGCGATCATACTGGCAAACCATTCTCGTCATACACAACAAGGTCGTCGAGAGCTGGCCTGGGTTGTTTTTGGGCGTCCCAGAAACGCTGCAGTGTCTCATCGAGGCGGGCTCGATCCACGCGCCCCGGCCTGTCCTGCAGGCTTCGCGTCCGCTCTTCAGCCGCCTTTCGCACGGCTTCCGTGATGGTTTCTCCCGTGCGTGCGGCAAGCTCGCGCACGATGCGGTCTGTTTCCGGGTCCTTGATGAGGATCGCCATGATTGCCTCCGGTATATATTCCAGTAAGGATTATATATATCGAATATGGCTTAGCTTAAAGCCCGGCTTCGTGCCGCACTCCCTGCCAGCCAATGTCGTGGCGGCAGAACCCTTCGGGCCAGTCGATCAGTTCGACAGCGGCATAGGCCTTGGCTTGCGCCTCTGTGACCGTGTCAGCCATCGCCACCACATTGAGCACGCGCCCGCCATTGGCGACGAGTTTTCCGTCACGCTCAAGCGTTCCGGCATGAAACACGGTGATGTCGGCCAGCGCCTCGACGGAGGCCACACCACTGATGACAGAGCCTTTCTCTGGTGCCGCTGGGTAGCCTCTCGCGCACAGCACCACTGTCAGCGCAGCCTGCTTTGACCAGCGCAGTGTGAAGCGATCCAGCACGCCGTCACAAGCTGCCAGCATGGCCGCGACCAGATCGCTTTTCAGGCGCGGCATCAACACCTCGCACTCGGGATCGCCGAAACGGACATTGTATTCAATCAGTTTCGGCCCATCGGAGGTCAGCATCAGTCCGGCGAAAAGGATGCCGGTGAAGGGCGTGCCGCGTGAAGCCATCCCTGCCATGGTGGGCAGGATAATCTCGCCCATCACGCGGGCTTCCATCGCTGGCGTGATTGCGGGCGAGGGCGAGTATGCCCCCATGCCGCCAGTGTTGGGGCCGGTGTCGCCATCGCCGACGCGCTTGTGGTCCTGCGCCGAGCCCATGAAGATGGCGTTCTTGCCGTCGCAAAGCGCAAAGAAGCTGGCTTCCTCGCCAAACATGCACTCCTCGATGACGATTTCGGTGCCTGCCGCGCCAAGGCCGCCGCCCATCATCATGTCGATGGCGTCCAGCGCCTCGGGCACCGTGGTTGCCACAACCACGCCTTTGCCGAGTGCCAGCCCATCCGCCTTGATGACGATGGGCGCGCCCTGCTGCTTTACATAGGCATGGGCAGCCACCCTGTCCGTGAAGCGCGCGAAAGCCGCCGTGGGGATATCGAACGCGGCACAGAATTCCTTCGTGAAAGCCTTCGAGCCTTCGAGCTGGGCGGCTTGCCTTGACGGGCCAAACGTCTTGATGCCGGCGGCCATCAGGTCGTCTGTCAGGCCAGCAACTGCCGGTGCATCAGGGCCGATGACGGCCAGATCGATCTTCTCGGATATGGCCAGCGCGATGACAGCGGCATGATCCGTGATGTCGATGGCGATGTTCGTGCCGCATTGCGCTGTGCCGGGATTGCCGGGCGCAATCAGCAGCCGATGGCAAAGGGGCGACGATGTCAGCTTCCAGGCCAGCGCATGCTCACGCCCGCCCGATCCGATAAGAAGTATGTTCATGTGCCGCCGCTCCGCAGGTTATGCTGGCGTGCTTAGTGGCAAGCCCTTGACTGTGGCAACCTCAAAGCACCGGAGAGCCACAGTCTCCGGCGATCACATGCTGCCAAACAGCGCCATGACACGGATGATCGCATCTGACCGCGAAGGGCCGTGCGTGCCGATGGTCACGATGCCGTCGCCACGCACGGAGTAGGCGGCCTTGCGCGTGCGGATCGGCAGGTTGGGGTGGTCAAAGTCGTGGTAGGCGCCGGGATAGGAGACAAAGCGTGCGCCCCCAGCCTTGGCCAGCATTTCGCAGGGTGCTGCGGGCGTCCAGTCATCATCGGCACCATGGAGAATTGTGACTGGAACGCGCGCTGACCAGCCATTCTTCAGGATCGTGGTGCAGCCGGGATAGAAGGAGATGACGGTTCGGAAATCCGTGGTTGAGGGTCGCGTGCCACTGCGTGCGGCATGAAGCGCCGTCGAGCCGCCATTCGACCAGCCGAGCAGGCCGATCCGGTTCTTCGCGACAAAGGGCTGGCTGGCGAGCCAATCTGCCGCGCCGAAGGCATCGCGCGCCCGTCCAGCCGGCGTGATGCTGCGATCCAGTGTGTTGCAGACGGATTCAAACCCGCGCGAGCGGAAACTGTCAGGAAACAGCACGACATAGCCCGCTGCATTCAGGCGGTCGCCCCAGTCGGCATGGCGCGGGTTGAGTGCGCCGCTGCGCGACCAGAGCCCGCCGCAGCCGTGCAGCGCCACGACAGCCGGGAAGGGGCCCTCGCCCGAAGGCTTCTGCATCCAGCCGGTGATGGATGTGCCATCGCCGGAGGGAAAGCTGACCTTCTCCAGCGCCAGCGCCGACACATTTGGCAGAGCGAGGAAGACCATGGCGATTGCTGTTGCCGTTCGCAGCCTTGATTGCAGCATGTGCGGCTCCCCTCCGTTCACAGGACACGCAGCCTAGCCCAAAAACAACAAAGCCGCGAAGCGGAGCTTCACGGCCATGTCAAATTTGCGTGGAGACAAGGTCTCAGTTCATCTGGGCTTTTACGTCCTTGAGGCCTTGGGCAACCAGATCAGCAGCCGACTTGCCAGAGACCTGTTTGCGCAGGATGCCTTCGGCAGCCCGAACAGCGGCGTCAGCGGCAGCGGCGCGAACCTCGGCCGTGGCTTGCGCCTCAGCATGGGCAATCTTGTCCTCGGCTGTCTTGGTCCTGCGGGTGACGAATTCCGCCAGCTTGACCTCGGCTTCCCTGGCCAGACGCTCGGCCTCTTCCTTGGCGGCAGTCACGATTGCCTCGGCCTCGGCTTCGGCAGCCTTGCGCTTGCCCTCATACGCGGCGAGCAGCTGTTCAGCTTCCTCACGCAGGCGGCGCGCCTCCGCCAGATCGTCGGCCACCTTCTTGCCATGCCCGTCAAGAGCGGCAAGCACAGCCTTGCCGGCACCAAACTTCAGTGCCAGCCAGATGAAAATGGCAAAGGCAACGGCGACCCAGAATGTCGGATTGCTGAACATTGGTTCAACCCTTCGTCAGCGATTTGACAGCGGCATCGGCAGTCGCGGCTGTGGGGGCAACGCCTGTCAGCTTCTGGACAATCGAGATGGCGGCATCGGCGGCAATGCCGTCGACATTGGCCATCGCCTTGTCCTTCATCTTGATGATCCGGCTTTCGGAAGTGGCAAGCTTGGCAGCCAGTTCGCCCTCGACAGCCTTGCGGCGGGCATCGCTGGCGGAATTGACGCTTTCGCGTGTGCTATGGGCAATGCCCTGGGCACGGGCGCGGGCTTCCACCAGCGACTTCTCGTAAGCCTCGCCCGCCTCTTCAGCCTTGGCCTTGGCCTTGGCTGCAGTGTCGAGATCCGCCGTGATGCGTGCTGACCGGTCAGCCAGAAGACCGCCAATGCGTGGCACGATGATCTTGGACATCATCCAGTAGAGAAGGCCGAATGCCAGAGCGAGCCACAGGAGCTGCAGGGCAAAGGTCTCGCTCTGGAATGGCGGGAACGCGCCGCTGGCAGGGGCCTTGCCCTCAGCGGTCGTGCCTGCGGTTGTCTTTGCGGGCGCTGCCATCACTTCAATCCCTGAATTCGCGTGGGCCGCAATCGGCCCACGCCTGATGTGCCGTCAATCCCTGTCTGGAACCAGACAGGCGGGATCAGACTGCGAACAGCAGCAGGAGCGCGATGAGCAAGCAGAAAATGCCGAGCGCTTCGGTCAGTGCGAAGCCGAGCAGCAGGGTGCCGCGCTGGCCATCGGCAGCTGACGGGTTGCGCAGCGCGCCAGCCAGGAACTGGCCGAACAGGTTGCCAAGCGCGATGGCAACGCCGGACATGCCGAGGCAGGCCAGACCAGCACCAATGTATTTTGCGGCGACGGGATCCATGTAGAGCTCCTTGGGTTTTCTTTGGGGTTTTGCTTGTCTTGAGTGGAAAGAAACCGGCTGATGAAGGTTCAGTGGCCGGGATGGAGGGCGTCATGCAGGTAAATGCATGTCAGAACGGCGAAAACGTAAGCCTGAAGCACGGCCACCAGCATCTCGAGTGCGATGAGCGCAACCGTCAGCGCCAGTGGCAGCGGCGCCATGATGGCCCAGCCGCCGGCAAACAGCAGCGTGGCAACAAAGCCCGCGAAGATTTTGAGGGCGATGTGGCCTGCCAGCATGTTAGCGAAGAGACGAACCGAGAGGCTGATTGGCCGCGAGATGAAGGAGACAACCTCAATCGGGATCAGGATGACAAGCATGGCCGGATGCACGCCGGACGGTGCGAACAGGCCGAAAAAATGCATGCCATGCTTGTAAAGCCCATAAAGCAGCACGGTCAGGATCACGAGACCTGCAAGTGCTGCGGTCACGATCAGATGGCTGGTCACTGTGAAGGTGCCGGGCACCATGCCGATCAGGTTGCACATCAGCACAAACATGAAGAGCGAGAAGACCAGCGGCATGAAATGCATGCCGTCACGGCCAGCGGATTCACGCACGGTGGTGGCCACGAACTCGTAGGCCATTTCGGCCAGCGACTGAAGCCGACCGGGCACAAGCGACTGGTGGCGCGTGCCGTAGATAAGCAGCAGGCCGATCAAGCCAACCGCGATGAACATGTAGAGCGCGGAGTTGGTGAAGGCGATTTCCTGGTTGCCGATCTTGCCCAACGTCGCGATCGTCTTGATCTCGAATTGTTCAATCGGGCTGGCCATGGTCGCACCGGTTCCTGCTCATCATCGCCAGCGCCAAGCGCCGGCTCATTTCAGATGTCAAGGCTGTTCAGCCCTGACGCTTATTCATCTGCCCGGCAGCGCGCATGACGTTCCAGACGCCTGCACCGAAACCAAGCAGCAGAAAGAACATGAGGCCCCATGGCTTCGATCCGAAAGACTGGTCGAAGAACCACCCGATCCCACCGCCGACAATCACGCCAGCAAGAAATTCAGATGACAACCTGAGTGCCTGCCCGAGAGACGACGTGTCTTCGGACGTCCGCTCCAGCTTGCGCTCGGCCTCCTTGCGATCAGTGACCGCACCAAGGCGGTCTCCCAAAGCATCGAGGCGGCGCGCGAGGTCCTCGTCGCCGGGTGCCGTTTGACCTGTCAAGCTTTTGGGCTTTCCAGAGGGCTCACCGTGATTGCCACCCGTCACGGGACAGCCATCCTTGCAACAAGATCCGAAGCCGGATCGCCGGTTTTCAGATCGTCCTGCACGGCGTGCAAAACCCCTGTGAAACCGCGCGCAACATATTGGCGGGTCCCGGATGTGTCAAGGAAAGTCATGCGCTAACTAACTCTTTGGAAAAACTATATTTTTTAATTTCGAGATGTATTTTCAGCTTGCCTTGCGCGCGACTCGCGCCACGGATTCACACCGCTTCCCGGATGCGCTCTGCCGTTTCAAGGTCGACCGAGACCAGCTGGCTGACGCCGCGTTCCGCCATGGTCACGCCATACAGACGATCCATCCGCGCCATGGTGATCGGGTTATGCGTGATGATGATGAAGCGCGTGTCCGTGGTGTTGGCCATGTCTGTCAGGAGGTCGCAATAGCGCTCGACATTGGCGTCATCGAGCGGGGCATCGACTTCGTCCAGCACGCAAATCGGCGAGGGATTGGTCAGAAACACCGCAAAGATCAGCGCTGTGGCCGTCAATGCCTGCTCGCCGCCCGAAAGCAGGGTCATCGTTTGCGGCTTCTTGCCAGGCGGGCGCGCGAGGATTTCGAGGCCTGCTTCCAGCGGATCATCCGAATCGACAAGCGTCAATTCGGCCGTGCCGCCGCCGAAGAGCACGCCGAACAGCTTCTGGAAATGGCCATTGACGACGTCGAAAGCGGCCAGCAATCGTTCGCGGCCCTCGCGGTTCAGCGCGCCGATGGCCTGGCGCAGGCGACGGATCGCCTCGGTCAAATCGTCGCGCTCGGTCACCATTGTGTCGCGCTTGAGCGTGATCTCGGTCAATTCGTCGTCGGCGCGCAGGTTTACCGAGCCCAGGCGCTCGCGCTCGGCCCTGAGCGAGGCAAGCCGACGTTCGGTTGATTCGGTCGGCGGCAGGTCATCACCCGGGGCCAGCCCGGCCAGTGCAAAGAGACCGTTCGGATCGGTTTCCAGCGTCTCGGCCACCATGCGCAGCACATCGTCGAAGCGCGCTTTGGACGCTTCAACGCGCGCCTCGGCAGCAGCGCGGGCCTCGCGGGCCTCGGCCATGCCATCCAGCGCTGCGCGTGCCTGACGGTCGGCAACTGCAAGGGCCGATTCGCCCTCAGCCAGCCGGTCAGCCGCGTTCTTGCGCGCGCCTTCCGCCGTCTCGATTTCGCCGACCAGGCGACGGCGCTCGACAAGGAACGTGTCGGGCGCTTCCGCCAGCGCGTGCTGTTCGACTCTGGTGGCATCGATGCGGGCGTCGATCTCGGCGGTGGCGGCGCTGCTGTCTTTCGTGCGCGCTTCCCAGGCCTGGGCCTCGCTGGCAATCGTCTCGCGGCGGCGCAGGCGCATGTCCTGCTCGCGTTGGAGCGTTTGCACGGCAGCGCGCGCGGCTGAGGCTTCGGCGCGGGCCTCGGCAACCACGGCGCGGGCGGCATGCATCTCGTTTTCGAGCTCGGGTGCAGCTGTGAGACTGGCAATGGCAGCCTCGGCGGCTTGCGCCTGCGCCTGCGCCTCGGCCTCGTTCGCGCTCAGCCGCCCGATGGCCTCATCCAGCACGGAGCGGCGCTGCGCCTGGTCGGAAGCCTTGCGCTCGGCCTGTGCCAGCCGCTCGCGCGCCTGATCGAAATTGCGGCGTGCCTCGCGCACCTGCTCGACGGATTGGCTCTCAGTCAGTTGGGCGGCGCGCATCGTCGCAATGGCCGCCTCTGCACGCTCGCGCGCCACTTCTGCTGTCTCGCGGGCGGCTTGGGCCTCGCGTTCGAGATCGCCCAGCCGGTTCTTCTCCGAAAGACGACGCGCTGCAGCAGATGGCGCCTCTGCGGCAGTGGTAAAGCCATCCCAGCGCCAGACATCGCCTTCGCGCGAGACCAGGCGTTGGCCAACCTTCAGCTCACCGCGAAGCGCGGCACCCTCGCTGCGCGCCACGACACCGATCTGACGCAGGCGGCGCAGCATCGCATCTGGCGCTCGGACATGTTGCGCCAGTGGCGTGACGCCAGCGGGCAAGGCAGGGTCCTGTGCCGCATCGCCGGTGTTGAACCAATGAGTCGGCGCGGACGGGTTGGAGGAGGCATCAAGGTCTTCACCAAGAGCTGCGCCAAGCGCAGCTTCAAAGCCCTTGGCCACGGTGATCGCGTCCAGCACAGGCGGCCAGAGGTCGCTGGCGCCTGTTGCCAGCAGCTTCTGCAAGGTGCGGATCTCCGTCTCGAGCCGTTGCGCTGCACGATCGGATTCTGCCAGTGGGCCGCGCGCGGCGGCCTCCGCCTCGCGCGCCACCGTCAGTGCCGCGCGGGCACTGGCAGCAGCCTCATCGGACTGTCGCAGGGTTCTTTCGCTCTCACCGAACGCGTTGCGCAGTTGCTCGACCGAATCGCCCGACGGGCTGCCCGCATCGAGGGCTGCCCGCTCGCGCTCTAGCCGCTCGCGTTCCTGCTTCTGACGTGCGATCCGCTCGCGTGCCTCGCGCAATCCACGCTCGAGCGCGCTGCGTCGTGCGTTCACATCTGACAGCCGGGTCTGGATCTCGGCGAGCCTCGCCTCTTCCCGCTGGGCTTTGGCGTCTGTCTCGGTCAGTCTTGCATCGGCAGCTTGAGCCGTGCTGCCATTGGCAGCTTGCTCGGCGGCGAGTGCAGCGTCTTCATCCCGCAGTCGCGCCAGGCTCTGGACAGCATCGGCAGCAAGGGTTGACTGGCGGGCGAGATCAGCCTGCAGCTCGGCAAGCCGCCGCTCGAGCTCCTGTGCCCGCTGCTTCGAGCGGCGCTCCTCAGCTTCCAGGTCGTCGAGGCCACGCCTGAGGCGCACCAGACCCGCTGCCGCCTGCGCCTCCTTCTCGCGCAGATCAGGCAGCAGCATCGCGGCGATGGCCTGCGCCTTCGCGGCTTCGGCCTGCACGGCGGTGCGGCCCGCTACCTCGCGCACAGCACCTTCCAGTGTGCGCTCGGCCTGTGCTGCCTGCTCGCGCGCGTCACGGTGCTGGATGGCGGCAATCAGCGCCTCGGCCCGGCGGATGTCGGCTGCCAGACCACGGTAGCGGCTGGCCTGCTTCGCCTGCCGCCCGAGTGAATCGATCTGTCCGTCAATCTCGCGCAGCACATCTTCCAGCCTGACGAGATTGTCCTCCGCCGCGCGCAAGCGCAGCTCAGCCTCGTGGCGGCGCGAGTGCAGGCCGGAAATCCCCGCAGCCTCTTCCAGAATGCGGCGGCGTGATTGCGGCTTGGCGGCAATGATCTCGCTGATCTGGCCCTGCCGCACCAGTGCCGGCGAGCGGGCGCCGGTCGAGGCATCGGCAAAGAGAAGCTGCACATCGCGGGCGCGCACTTCCTTGCCATTGACGCGGTAGGTCGAGCCATCCTCGCGCTCGATGCGGCGGGTGACCTCCAGCAGGTCCGTGTCGTTGAAGGCGGCGGGCGCCTTGCGGTCATGATTGTCGAGTGTCAGCGCCACTTCGGCCATGTTGCGGGCGGGCCTGCCGCCGGAGCCGGAGAAGATGACATCATCCATCCCGGAGCCGCGCATGTTCTTGAACGAGTTCTCGCCCATGACCCAGCGCAGGGCCTCGACAAGGTTGGACTTGCCGCAGCCATTGGGCCCGACAACGCCGTTCAGACCGGGCTCGATCAGGAATTCGGTGGGCTCAACAAAGGTCTTGAAACCAGTGAGCTTGAGGCGGGTGAGCTTCATGAGCTCACCGGAACCGTTGTCAGCAAAGCGTGCAGGCGCGTGTCATCAGCCGCCAAGCAGCGGATCGATGATCTTTTCAAATTCGGCGATTGACAACGCACCGCTTCGCAACTGCCCATTGATGAAGAAGGTCGGCGTGGAACTCACGCCCAGCTTCTCGCCACGGTTCTTAACCTGCTGCACGGCGTCATAAATGTCCTGCCGTTTCAAGCACGCTTCGAAACTTTCCTGTGTGAAACCGGCCTGCCGCACGAGGGAAACCAGCGCATCAAGCGGTTTCTCGGTAAAGGCCCAGTTGCGCTGCTGGGCAAAAAGCATGTCGGTCATCGCCTCGTACTTCGCATTGCCATTGCAGCGCGAGAGCATGAAACCGGCCGTCGCCAGCGGATCGAGCGGGAACTCGCGAAGCGTGAAGCGCACCTTGCCCGTGTCGACATACTTCGCCTTCAGCTGCGGCCAGGTGTCCTTGTGAAAGGTGGCGCAATGCGAGCAGGTCAGCGAGGCATATTCAATGATCGTGACCTTGGCATCCGCCGCGCCCAGCCAGACATCACCCAGGGGGCTGGCATCAGCGAGCTTCGGGGCATCCTGTGCCAGCGCGCCTGTCGCGTGGCCTGTGAGTGCCAGCGCTGCCGCGCCACCGAGAACTGCGCCACCAAGAACCTGCCTGCGTGTCGTCATCTGGAGATCACCTCAATCTGGATTTGGACGGACCATACAAAGACATGGGCCGCAGGCAAGGCAAGATTGCGGCAAAGCATGCCGGGCGCCCGCCAGATCGCTCACGATTTCGTGCCAGAGCCCGGATTGTTGGCTCTGGTGGCAAGGCCGGCACCGAGCCGGGCAAGTGCCGCCCTCAAGTCTGGATCTGAAATGCCAGTGAGGCTGGCTTCAATTTCTGCCTGCCGCGCGGGATCGAGCGGTGGTCGCTTCCGGGGAAGTTCAGCCTCCACCGGCCCCTGCTTGAGCACAATCCTGCCAATGGCGCGCCAGCCCAGATGCGTGTTGACGCGCTCTGTGACCAGCGGCGCCAGCTGTTGCAGGTCGAGCGCAAAGGCGCTCTCGATGCGCACCACAAGTGTGGCAGGCTCTGACGGCTCGCCCGGCGCACCGCGGCGGCGCGGCCAGTCAATCTTCAGCGGGCGCGAGCGTGTGGCCAGCCGCTCGCCGACGATCTCGGGCCAAAGAGCGACGATGCTGCGGTCGGCAAAGCCCTGCGCGGCCAGAGCCGGCGCAAGGCAGGCATCGAGCAGATCGGCAAGCGGCCGGGGCGATGCGGGAGACTTGAACGCCATGGATGCGTTTCTGGACCGGCCAGCCCAACGGAGCAAGGCCTGAGCGGAAAGGCCCTGCTATTCAGGCGTGAACGACGCCGTGACTGGCTGTGCAGGCGTGATCGCCTTCGGCACCGACATCTTGGGCGCGGCAGGCCGGGCGCTGGCAGCCTTGGGTGCCTTGCGGGTCTGGATCGTCGACGTCACGATGCCCTGGTTGGTGTCGAGATTGTAGATGTCATCGCGGAACTGCACGACGCCATCATTGCCCTGCCAGGCCGTGAGATAGACCCAGGCCACGGGCACGTGCTTCTTAAGCTTGATGTCCTTGCGCTCGCCTTTGGCGATCTCACTGTCGATGGCCTCCCGCGTCCATTCAGTGCCTTCCAGCAGCCAGGTGGCGAGGTCCTTGACGCCCTGCACGCGGGCGCAACCGGAAGAGTGGAAGCGCACATCGGAGCGGAAGAGCTCCTTCTTCGGCGTGTCGTGCATGTAGACCGCTTCGGTGTTCGGCATGTCGATCCTGACCTGACCGAGCGAATTGGTCGGGCCGGGGTCCTGCCGGACGATGAAATTCGGGTTGGTCAAGGTCGCCCAGTTGATCGTCGCCGGGTCAACTTCCTGCCCGCCGGCACCCAGAATGCGCATGTGCGACTTGGCGAGGAAGGTCTTGTCGGCCCGCATTTTCGGAATGATGTCGGCCTTGAGGATCGACATCGGCACCGTCCATGTCGGGTTCAGGTTGACCGACTGGATCTTGGCCTGAATGACCGGGGATTGCCGGTCATGGCGGCCCACCACGGCGACATGGCGCTGCACAACCTCGCCATTCTCGACTGCCTCGACGCTGGCACCGGGAATGTTGACGACGACATAGCGGCTTGCGAACTGGAAGCCATTGCCTTTCAGGCGCTCCAGCGACGCTGTCAGCTGGTTCAGCCGCGTGCTGACGGTGATGTTAAGCGATTTCAGCGTCAGCGGACCAACGATGCCCGTATCGGACAGGCCATGGCGCAGCTGATAGCGCTTGAGCGCGGCGCTGGTTGGAGCATCGAAGACATCGCCTGCAGCGTCTGCCGCATCAAGATCGCCGCCGATCGTCAGGCGCTTTTTCAGCGAAGCCACCAGTGGGCCAGCCGAGCCGGTTTTCAGGCCCACGGCGCTGCCAGGCAGAGACGTCCAGGAGCCGCGCAGCGCGATCTCCTCATAGGCGATCAGTGCATCCAGCGTGCGGTCATAGGTTTGGGGACCAAAGGCCGGCTGGTTCGCCCACGCATGGCCAGCTGGTGCAGCGCAGACCGCAACCAGCAAGGCAAACCCGGTGAAGCGGGCTTTGAACATGGGCAGACTCCAGGCACGAAACGCGACGTGACTGGAGTATCCCGCGTCATGGTCAAGGAAGCGTTAAGGCCTGAGGCAGCGGCAGAAAGGCGGCCTCAGGCGATGGTTTGGCTCACTCTGCCGCTTCGGCCAGTGGCTGCGGCGGGGTCCATTTCAGGATCGGGTTGCGCGCGGCGCGCGTCTCGTCAAGGCGGCGGCGCGGCGCGTGATAGGGCGCGCCGGTGAAGCGCTCCTTGTCGCCGTCGGTGGCAGCCATGGCGAGGTCGCGCAGGGTCGCGATGAACAGATCGAGCGAGGCTTTCGATTCGGATTCTGTCGGCTCGACCAGCATGGCGCCATGGACGACGAGCGGGAAATACATCGTCATCGGGTGATAGCCCTCGTCGATCATCGCCTTGGCAAAATCGAGCGTGGTGATGCCTGTGTCCTTCAGCCAGGCGTCGTCAAACAGCGCCTCGTGCATCGCCGGATGGTCCGGATAGGGCAGGGACATCAGGTCACAAAGTCCGGCGCGGATGTAGTTGGCGTTCAGCACGGCATCCTCTGACGCCTGCTTCATGCCATCCGCGCCGTGGCTCAGCATGTAGCTGAGCGCGCGCACATACATGCCCATCTGGCCATGGAAGGCCGTCATCCGGCCAAAGGCCAGATCGCGGCGGCCAATGCGACGCTCGTGCTCCACCAGCCCCAGGCTCTTGCCGGTGAAGGTGACGAAGGGCACCGGCGCATAGGGCGCCAGACGCTCTGACAGCACGACCGGGCCGGAGCCGGGCCCACCACCACCATGAGGTGTCGAGAATGTCTTGTGCAGGTTGATATGCATGGCATCGACGCCGAGATCGCCCGGCTTCGCCTTGCCAACGATGGCGTTGTAGTTGGCGCCATCGCAGTAAAAATAGGCGCCAGCTGCGTGCATCGCGGCGGCAATCTCGACGATCTGCGGCTCGAAAATGCCGCAGGTGTTGGGATTGGTCAGCATGATCGCAGCGACATCGGGGCCGAGGAGCGCCTTCACATCATCGACATGCACCGTGCCGTCGGCACGCGCGGGCACCTCGCGCACGACAAAGCCAATGAGCGCCGCCGTCGCGGGGTTGGTGCCGTGGGCCGATTCGGGCACCAGCACGACATTGCGGGTCGAGCCTTCGCCCTTGGCCTCGATGGCAGCCTTGATGGCCATCATGCCGCAAAGTTCGCCATGGGCACCGGCCTTGGGCGACATGGCAACAGCGGCCATGCCGGTCAGCGTGGTGAGATAGCGCGCCAGCTCCTGCATCAGCGCGAGAGCGCCCTGCACGGTCGAGACCGGCTGCAGCGGGTGAATGTCCGAGAAGCCGGGCAGGCGGGCCATCTTCTCGTTCAGCCGCGCATTGTGCTTCATCGTGCAGGAGCCGAGCGGGAAGAGGCCTGTGTCGATGCCGTAGTTCTTCTGGCTGAGGCGCACGAAATGGCGCATCGTCTCGGGCTCTGACAGGCCGGGCAGGCCGATCTCGCCCTTGCGGGCATGTTGGCCAAGGCGGCTCCTGAAGGGCGCGGGCTCTTCAATGTCGACGCCGGTCACATCATAGCGACCACTCTCGAAGAGCAAAGGCTCCTCCTGCATGAGGGCGCGGTTGCCGGTGAAGGTGGCGTGACCGGCCTCGGATGAGGCACCGGCCGTGGTGGGACGTCCCTGACGGTTCAGCATGTTGGCGTTTCCTTCAGATCACAGAACGGACTTCAGACCCGCCAGCAGAGCGGCGCGGTCCTCGTCGGTGTTGATTTCGGTGTTGGCGATCACGAGCAGGTCATCGAGGCCCGCATCCGGCATCAGGCGCGAGACGGGCACGCCTGCCAGAATGCCCTTGGCGGCCAGCTTCTCGACCACTTCGGCGGCAGGCTTCGTGAGCTTGACGGTGAACTCGTTGAAGAAGGTTTCGTTCATCACCTTCACGCCCGGCACCGAGGCCATCAGTGTCGCCAGCTTGACGGCATTGGCATGGTTCACGTTCGCCAGACGCGTCAGGCCGGTCTGGCCCAGCAACGTCATGTGGATGGTGAAGGCCAGGCAGCACAGGCCCGAATTGGTGCAGATGTTCGAGGTCGCCTTGTCGCGGCGGATGTGCTGCTCGCGGGTGGACAGTGTCAGCACGAAGCCGCGCTTGCCATCGGCATCCACCGTCTCGCCGCAGAGGCGGCCGGGCATCTGGCGGGTGTATTTGGCCTTGGCGGCAAACAGCCCGACATAGGGCCCGCCAAAATTCAGCGCATTGCCGATGGACTGGCCTTCGCCGACGACAATGTCGGCGCCCATATGGCCAGGCGGCGTGATGGCGCCCAGCGAGATGACCTCGGTGACAACCGCGATGAGGAGAGCGCCATGCGCGTGGCACTTCTCGGCGATAGGTGCGAGATCGCGCAGGTTGCCGAAGAAATCGGGTGACTGAACGACGACGCAGGATGTCTCGTTGTCGATCTTTGCCAGAATGTCCTCGGTGCCCGAGACATCGGCTTTCATGGTGAGAACCTGATCGCTCGCCATATGCGACAGCGTGCGCACGACATCGGCATATTGCGGGTGCAGGCCGCCGGACAGGATCGCCTTGCGGCGTTTGGTGACGCGGTGCGCCATCAGCACGGCCTCGCCTGTGCCGGTCGAGCCGTCATACATCGAGGCATTGGCCACATCCATGCCGGTGAGGGCTGCCACCTGCGTCTGGAACTCGAACAGATATTGCAGCGTGCCCTGCGCGATTTCCGGCTGGTAGGGCGTGTAGCTGGTGAGAAATTCGGAGCGCTGGATCAGGTGATCGACGGTCGCCGGAACGTGGTGCTTGTAGGCGCCGCCGCCGATGAAGAACGGCACGCTGGATGAGGGCACATTGCGCGCCGCCAACCCACCCAGGATGCGCTCGACTGCAAGTTCGCTCTTGGCGAAAGGCAGATCGAGCGGGGCTGTCAGCAACTTGTCGGCAGGCACGTCAGAAAACAGCTCATCGACGTTTGACACGCCGATTTTCGCGAGCATCTCGCCACGGTCGGTATCAGATAAGGGCAGGTAGCGCATGGGAAGCTCGTGAGGTTTGAGGTCAGTGCTTGTGGGTGTGGGGTGCTGCGGTGCCGTCAGTCGCCGTGTAGCCGCGCGCTGCAACATAAAGCTCGGTCTGCTCGGCGGTGAGGACGGCCTTCATGTCCAGATGAGCGGAAAGATGGACCCGGCGCAGGTCGCCCTGCAGCGCGCCGATCCTTGCCGTCAGTTCGGCCAGCACCGTGGCGTCGATATGCTGGTGTGAGAAACGACGGTCGAGCAGGCGCTCGGCCTCGAGCAATTGCTCGCCCGTGGCTTGCGCCGCCTCGCGCATGCGCTCGAAGCTGGCCTGCACATGCGCACGCTGGGCATCGGTCAGGGCAAGCTTGTCCGCCAGTTCCAGCACATGCATCGGGCCGGGAAAACCGTTCAGCTCTGCAGCCTTGGCCAACCCCATGCCGCGCCCGGCTTTCAGGTCTGCTATCTCAGTGGCCGACAGGCTCTTGATCTCGCGCGTTTCCTGGCCGGCATAGGGCGTCGGATTTGCCAACGCGATGCCGCCCATCGCGGCGGCAAAACATGCGAATGCAAGGATGGCAAGCGTAACGGGACGATGCATGGCAGCGCTCTTTCGGCTGGATCAGCTGATCGATTTCAGGAAGGCGTCGTATTCGGCTTCCGTCATCATGCCGTCGAGCTCGGCCGGGTTGGCGAGCTTGATCTTGACGAACCAGCCTTGGCCAGCTGCATCTTCGTTGACGGTGCCGGGCGAAGCTTCCAGCGCAGCGTTCACGGCCACCACCTCGCCAGAGACGGGGGCATAGACTTCGGAAGCCGCCTTGACGCTCTCGACCACGGCAGCCTCGCCGCCCTTGGTGACGGCCTTGCCGACGGCCGGAAGCTCGACGAAGACGACATCGCCCAGCTGCTGCTGCGCATAGTCGGTGATGCCGACCGTGCCGGTGTCGCCCTCGATGCGGATGTATTCGTGGTCCTTGGTATAGCGAATGTCAGACATGGGTTTTCTCCGGAAAGTCAGCGTTTGAAGCGGTTGGGAACGAAGGGCATCTTGACGATGGTGGCTGCAAGCGGGCGACCGCGCACCAGCACATTGACGTTGTTGCCGACAGTGGCATGCGCTTTTTCGACATAGCCCATGGCGCAAGGCGCGTTCAGGCTGGGGCCGAACCCGCCAGAGGTAAGCTTTCCGATGATCGTGCAGTCAGCCAGTGCCACCTCGGCACCTTCGCGTGCCGGCGCGCGGCCCTCAAAGGTGAAGCCGACACGCTGGCGCGAGACGTCGCCTGAAAGCTCTTTCTGGATGCGGGCAGCACCCGGAAAGCCGCCTTCCTCGCGCCGCCGCTTCTGGATCGACCAGGAAAGCGCGCCCTCGACGGGGGAGGTCGTGGTGTCAATGTCGTGGCCATAAAGGCACAAGCCGCCTTCAAGCCGGAGCGAATCGCGGGCACCCAGACCAATGGCCTTGACGCGCTTGTCCAGCAATAGCGCATCCCAGATCTCGCCAATCTTGTTCTGATGGGCCGAAATCTCGTAGCCATCCTCGCCAGTGTAGCCCGAGCGGCTGACATGGGCGGCAATGCCCGCCACCTTCATCGAGCGCGCATCCATGAAGAACATGGCGGCCGCTTCCGGTGCAATCACGGCCATGGCGGCCTCTGACATCGGCCCCTGCAGCGCCAGCAGCGCACGATGATCGGCGCGGATCAGCTTCACATTGGCAGGCAGGCGCGCCTCGATATGGGCATAGTCATCGAGCTTGCAGGCTGCGTTGACGATCAGCATCAAGGCGCCGTCTTCGGCGGGATCGATCGAGCGGGTGATCATCAGGTCGTCGAGAATGCCGCCATCATCGGCGAGCAGTTGCGAATAACGCTGCTTGCCAGGTGGCAGATTGAGAATATCGGCAGGCACCAGCGCCTCGACAGCGCGCGCCGTGGTCTCATGGTCCGGGCCGATGAAAAAGGCCTGCCCCATATGCGAGACATCGAAGAGACCCGCCTTCTCGCGGGTCCAGAGATGCTCTGTCATGATCCCGTCGGGATACTGGACAGGCATGTCATAGCCGGCGAAGGGCACCATGCGGGCACCAAGCGCGACATGGCGCGCATGCAGCGGCGTGGTCAGGAGCGGAGTATCGATTGGTGCAGCATCGGCCATGCGGGTTCCTCATGAGTCAGGCATGCGGCCACGCGAGAACCGCGTGTTCACATGCCCCCTCTGTCTCGGAACCTGAGAGATTTCCCGTGATACGCGTTGCCGCGTCACGGTTACACCCGTCGGTGAGCAGGATCTCTCCTGCTACTTTCCAGAGTGCCAGCTCCCGCGCGGTCCTGTTGGCCTGAGCGTTTCCGGGGCGGTTGCGCCTTCGGCGCCGACAAGGATGTTGCCTTGCCGGACTCTCCCGCGGGGATCATGCAGCTATGGCCACGACAGATAGGCCAAGCGCATCAACTGTCAATCGCCACATCGCCGCTTTTTGTTGCAAGTGCCGGTTGTTCAGCGGGCCATGCACCGAAATCAGCCGCGGCGGCGGCGCGATGTGGCGGCAGGAGCGCCGCCAAGTCCGACCTCGATCTCGACCTCGCCGGAGCCTGCCGGGACGTTGATACCGGTCTCGACATGGGAGAAATTGACGCCGCCCTCACCGGACGGGATCGTGCCGCCGACGCGCACACTGCGCTGGGCGATCACCGAGGTGCCGCGCCTCACGCGGATGTTGAGTGTGGCGCTGTGCGAGCCTGCGCCGCCCGCAGGACCGGCCAGCACGCGGCCATCGACGCCGACGCGCAGCACATAGGCACCGCCGCTGCCGGTTGCCGTGCATTCGCGTGCGACGTCATTGATGGCGATCTGGTAACGCAAGCCGCCGCTGTCTCCGCCTGCCTGCGACCGGATGGCCGCACCGCCGTCGATAATGCTGACCTGCGGGCAGTCCAGATCGTCCGGCTCGACCGGGCGCGGCGTTGGCGCGGGCGGTCGTGTCGAGTTGAACATGACGAGGTTGCCGACGGTTGACCCCACGCCGGAATCGTTTGCGCTGCCACAACCTGAAAGGACAAGCCCGGCAGTGGCCAGGAAAGCAGCGCGCGCCAATGCGCCTCTTGATGCGATGATCATGGCAAAGTCTCCACACCCTTGGCAAAACCGTTCAGCGAAACCGGGATGCCAATGCCTTCTTCCGGTGTCTGGAACACGATGAAAGTTGCGTTCTGCCCGGTCTTCAGCTGCGCCAGCAACGCGTCATCGACGACGACCTCCGCCACACAGCCTGTGTTCAGGCAACGCACGAACCCGGCGCGGCCAATATCCTTGTCATCGATCTTGAGGCCAAGGCCCGATGGCAGCAACACACCCAGCGGGGCGACGACGCGCAGCAGGCGACTCTTCTGGTCTGCCGTGCGCAGCACAATCACCAGCAACGTCACAGTCGGGCGGTCGTCGGCCGCGACATTCTGCACAAGCGCGCATTGTTCGGATTTGGCGCCGGGCGGCGTCTCGCAGCGCACTTGCCAGTCGCCAAATGTGCCTTTGACAGCGCCCTGGGCCTGTGCGGCTGACGTGCATACCGCCAACACCAGCATCATGCCGGACAGCAGACATGACATTGAAAGCGCCCGTCGGATCATGGATGGCATCAAGGCCGGACTCCCTTGTGGCTTCAGCCACGCTACTCTTCAGAAGCGCAGGCGATTCTGGCATAATTTCGGCTGCCCGAACGCCTTATGCGACCCTCACCCGCTTGGGACCATGCAGCTTCGGCGCTGTCAAGCAGCGCTGTTATGCCAAATGCGCAGCGACATGCCGTCGTCGCATGAGGTTGCGACGATGCGCTGCATTGTTCCGCTGGCGTGGCCATGGTTTTTGACTTATCGCAAACACGGCTGCATACGACCCGGCAATCGGGTCATGTTTCGAATTGGAAGCGTTACAAACACGCTTCAGGTCAGACCAGCCTGAAGGTTGCCACGGGAGCTTAGTTGTCCAAATGCCGTTGAAAATGATCGCCGCCAGCTTGAAAATCGCGAAACTTGCAGTTGTTTTCGGCGTGTGTCTGCTCGCAGGGCAGGCCTTGCTTGCCGGTTCGGCCCTGGCCGCCAATGGCATGCCCCAGCCGTGGCAGATAGATCTTCAGCAACCGGCCACAGAGGTCGCGCGCTACATCGTCTGGTTTCATGACTGGCTTGTTGTGCTGATCACAGCGATTTCGGTCTTTGTTCTGGGGCTTCTGCTCTATGTGATGTGGCGTTTCAGCGAAAAGCGGAATCCGGTCCCCTCCAAGACCACCCACCATGCCGGCCTCGAAGTGGCCTGGACGCTGATTCCCGTTCTGATTCTCGTGGTGGTGGCCATTCCGTCCTTCCGCCTGCTGAAGCTGCAGCTTGAAATTCCGCAAGCCGACATCACCATCAAGGTCACCGGCAAGCAGTGGTACTGGAGCTGGGAATACGCCAAGGACAATGGCGGTTTCGGCTTCGACCAGATCATGCTTGATGACAAGGCGCTGGCGGACGCTGTCAAGAAGGGTGAGCGCAAGCCCGAAGAGGCGCCCCGTCTGCTGGCTGTCGACAACGAGGTTGTCGTGCCTGTCGGCAAGACAGTGAAGGTGCAGGTGACCGCTGCCGACGTCATCCACAAATTCGCCCTGCCGGCTTTCGGGCTCAAGATCGATGCCATCCCTGGTCGCCTGAACGAGACGTGGTTCAAGGCCGAACGCGAAGGCATCTTCTATGGCCAGTGCTCGTTCATCTGCGGCCAGAACCACGCCTACATGCCGCTGGCCATCCGCGTCGTGAGCGATGCCAATTATGCGACCTGGCTCGCTGACGCGAAAAAGAAATTTGCCAATGCCGGAGATGCGGGATCGCGCGTCGCGGCCTCGGTCGACTGAGCACGTTTCGAACTGAATTTCTGGCCGCATCGGCCACCCGCTTTAGACAAGACGCTTGAAGGAGAATACCCATGGCAACCGCAGGTGTTTATGGCAGCGATGCTCACGCGCATGGCAACCCGACGGGTTGGCGCCGCTGGATGTATTCAACAAACCACAAGGACATTGGCACGCTCTACCTGATCTTCGCGCTTTGCGCCGGTCTGGTGGGCACCTTCCTGTCCATCGCCATGCGCCTGGAGCTCCAGGAGCCGGGCATGCAGTATTTTGCCAATGGCCAGTCCTACAACGTCTTCGTCACGGGCCACGGCCTGATCATGATCTTCTTCATGGTGATGCCGGCGCTGATCGGCGGCTTCGGCAACTGGTTTGTGCCGCTGATGATCGGTGCGCCTGACATGGCCTTCCCGCGCATGAACAACATCTCGTTCTGGCTGACCGTTGCCGGCTTTGTTCTGCTGGTCATCTCGATGTTCGTTGATGGCGCGCCGGGCTCCAAGGGCGTCGGCACAGGCTGGACGATTTATCCGCCTTTTGCCTCGACCACTGGCCATCCGGGACCATCCGTCGATTTCGGTATCTTCGCGCTCCACCTGGCCGGTGCGGCCTCCATTCTTGGCGCGATCAACTTCATCACCACCATCCTGAACATGCGCGCACCTGGCATGACGCTGCACAAGATGCCGCTGTTCGCATGGTCGGTTCTGGTCACCGCCTTCCTGCTGCTGCTGGCCCTGCCGGTTCTGGCTGGCGCCATCACCATGCTGCTGACGGACCGCAACTTCGGCACGACCTTCTTTGACCCTGCAGGCGGTGGCGATCCGGTGCTCTACCAGCACCTGTTCTGGTTCTTCGGCCACCCCGAAGTGTACATCATGATCCTGCCGGCCTTCGGCATTGTCAGCCACATCATCTCGACCTTCTCGCGCAAGCCCATCTTCGGCTATCTCGGAATGGCCTATGCGATGGTGGCGATCGGTGTCGTCGGCTTCATCGTCTGGGCGCACCACATGTATACTGCGGGCCTCTCGCTCAACACGCAGCGCTATTTCGTTTTCGCAACGATGGTGATCGCCGTGCCGACGGGCGTGAAGATCTTCTCCTGGATCGCGACGATGTGGGGCGGCTCGCTGCGCTTTACCGCGCCGCTGCTCTGGTCGATCGGCTTCATCTTCCTGTTCACCGTCGGCGGCGTGACCGGCGTGGTTCTGGCCAATGCCGGTGTCGACCGCTCGCTGCATGCGACCTACTATGTGGTGGCGCACTTCCACTACGTCCTGTCGCTCGGCGCCGTCTTCGGCATCTTCGCGGGCTATTATTACTGGTTCCCGAAAATGTCCGGCTATGTGATCCCGGACTGGATCGGCAAGCTGCATTTCTGGGTGGCCTTTTTCGGCGCCAACCTGCTGTTCTTCCCACAGCATTTCCTCGGCCTTGCCGGCATGCCGCGCCACTATGCCGACTACCCCGAGGCTTTCGCCGGCTGGCATTACTGGTCTTCGATCGGCTCTTACATCTTTGTTGGTGGCCTCCTGATCTTCTTTGCGGGCAACATCTACGCCTTCACCAAGAAGCAGCTGGCCGGTGACAATCCGTGGGGCGAAGGTGCCACGACGCTGGAATGGACGCTGACATCGCCGCCGCCCTTCCACCAGTATGAGACGCTGCCTGTCATCACAGGCTCCGATCACTAACAACGGGTCGCGGGCGGAACCTCACAGCTCCGCCCGCCCTTCCCCGGAGTTGTCATGTCCGCTGCCTTCGATCATCTGAAGTCTGAAACACCTGCCCCCGTGCTCTCGACGGGTGAGGCTGGCGATTTTTTCACGTTGCTCAAGCCGCGCGTGATGTTTCTGGTTGTCATCACCGCCTTCGTCGGCGCGCTGGTGGCGCCCGGTCAGGCGCATCCGGTGCTGTTGGCTGCCTCGATTCTGGCAGTCGCCGTTGGTGCCGGTGCCTCTGGCTGCCTGAACATGTGGTATGATGCCGACATCGATGCCGTGATGACGCGCACGGCCAAGCGCCCAATTCCCGCAGGGCGCATCTTGCCTGGCGAGGCGTTGGCGTTCGGGTTGGCGCTGTCGGTTGGCTCCGTGCTGGTGCTGGGCCTGATCGCCAACTGGCAGTCGGCCGCATTTCTCGCTTTCACGATCTTCTTCTATGCCGTTGTCTATTCGATGTGGCTCAAGCGCTCGACGCCGCAGAACATCGTCATCGGTGGCGCGGCTGGCGCTTTCCCGCCAATGATCGGCGAGATGATCGTCACGGGCCAGTTCGGCATGGCCTCATTTGTTCTGTTCGCGATCATCTTCCTCTGGACGCCGCCGCATTTCTGGGCGCTGGCACTGGTGAAATCGGCTGATTATGGCCGTGCCGGCATCCCGATGATGCCGAACGTTGCTGGCCCTGCAGCCACGCGCCGGCAGATCATGGCCTACACGCTGGTGATGGCCCCTGTTGCCGTGCTGCCCGCCCTGATGGGTTTTGGCGGCGCGATCTATGGCGCTGTCTCTGTTGTCACGGGGCTTGGCATGATCGTGCTGTCGTGGCGCGTGCTGACGATCACAGAGGGCGAGCCTGCCGTCAAAGCCTCGCAGGCGCTGTTTGGCTTTTCGATTCTCTATCTCTTCCTGCTCTTCATCGTGCTGATGGCCGAACACGGCCTTGGCCTGATGGTCGCATTGCCGAAGGTGCTGTGATGGCTGAATCCAAGGCACCACCGCCCGCAGCCTTCAGCGCCGAGGACCTTGCCCGGCGCAGGCGGCGTTCTGTCGCGCTGGGGCTGTTGCTGACGGGCCTTGTCGTGTTCTTCTACGTCATCACCATCTTCAAGACGGGCCCCGCCATTCTGAGCAGGCCGCTGTGAGCCTCATGGAACCCGCGAAAACCCCGCCACGTTCAGCCCCGCTTGATCCGGCAAAGGCTCGGAAGACGGCGCTGATCTGTGGCAGCGTGGTGGTCGGCATGACGGCACTCGCCTTCGCGTCAGTGCCGCTCTACGATCTGTTCTGCAAGGTCACCGGATTTGGCGGCACGCCGATGGTGCGCGAGGCCAACACGGCGCGCGTGATCGACCGGGTGATGAATGTCCGGTTTGATGCCAATGTCGCGCCGGGGCTTGGCTGGGTCTTCCAGGCCGAGAGTCCGGTCATCAAGGCGCGCGTCGGCGAGACGCAGACGGTTTTCTACAAGGTGACCAACACCTCCGACAGGCCGACGACCGGGATCGCGACTTTCAATGTCACGCCTGCGCAGGCAGGGGCGCATTTCGTCAAGATCCAGTGCTTCTGCTTCACCGAGCACACACTTGCACCGGGCGAGAGCATGGATGCGCCGGTGGTGTTCTATGTCGACCCCGAGATCGAGAAGAATGCCGAGTTGAAGGGTCTGAAATCCATGACCCTGTCCTATACCTATTTCCCGGCCAGGAATGGCCAGCCTGTTGCTGGCCTGCAGGGCGCTGGCGACAAGCCGAAGCTTTGAGCCTATAACGCGATTCAACTGTGGTTCGGCAACGAACCGTGACGAGACAACGGAGAGCAGACCGCCATGGCTGACGGGCACGCCAAGAACCACGACTATCATCTCGTTGACCCAAGCCCCTGGCCGCTGATCGGCGCGACAAGCGCAACGATCATGGCCATTGGTGCTGTGATGTCGATGAAGGCCATGACAATGGCTGGCATGAAGATCGGCCCGCTTGTGCTCGGCATGGGCGTGATCGGCGTGCTCTACACCATGCTCAGCTGGTGGCGCGACGTCATGCGCGAGGCCGAATACCAGGGCCATCACACCCGCGTGGTGCAGATTCACCATCGCTACGGCATGATGATGTTCATCGCCTCCGAAGTGATGTTCTTCGTTGCCTGGTTCTGGGCCTATTTCGACGCTGCGCTCTATGCGGGCGAGGCCATCCAGTACACCCGCGCCGAGCTTCTTGGCGGGCAATGGCCGCCCAAGGGCATCCAGACCTTTGACCCCTGGCATCTGCCGCTGCTCAACACGTTGATCCTGCTGACATCCGGCACGACGGTGACATGGGCGCACCATGCGCTGATCGAGGGTGACCGCGAGGGCCTCAAGAAGGGCCTTTGGCTGACCGTTGTCCTCGGTGCGCTGTTCACGCTGTGCCAGATCTACGAGTATTCTCACGCCGCTTTCGGCTTTTCCGGCAACATCTATGGCGCCACTTTCTATATGGCGACCGGGTTCCACGGCGCGCATGTGCTGATCGGCACGATCTTCCTCGCAATCTGCCTGTGGCGCGCCTACCAGAACCACTTCACGCCAAAGCAGCATCTCGGCTTCGAGTTCGCCGCCTGGTACTGGCACTTCGTCGACGTGGTTTGGCTGTTCCTGTTTGCGGCCATCTATGTCTGGGGTGCTGGCACCAACATCGCTCCGCATTGATCCGCCCTGCGGGTCGGACATTCCAGGGGGCGGCCTGCGCGGCTGCCCCTTTTTCTTTTCCATGGGCCGCATGACGCTGCCCCGCCTTGGGGACCACACGATGAGTGACCATCATGGAACACCCCCGTCACCCTTCGCCACCGGCATTGCCGGGCGCTGCCCACGCTGTGGCGAAGGCAAGCTGTTTGATGGCTATCTCAAGGTGCGGCCAAAATGCGCAGCCTGCGGGCTCGACTTCAGTTTCGCCGATTCGGCAGACGGGCCGGCCGTCTTCATCATGCTGATTGCGGGCTTCGGTGTGCTGGGCTCGGCACTGGCGGTCGAGATCGCCTATGAGCCGCCGATCTGGGTGCATCTTTCGCTCTGGTTGCCCCTGGCGACCATCACCTGCCTTGCCCTGCTGCGTCCGATGAAGGGCATCGCGATTGCGCTGCAATTTGCCAATGGGGCCGAAGAGGGGCGTTTGAAGAAATGACCGAAGTCAGCACCTTGCGTCGGTCTGGTCTTTTCTGGCCAACCCTCCTCACGGTTGTCGGCACTGCCGTGCTTTGCGTGCTGGGTTTCTGGCAGCTGCAGCGCATGGAAGAGAAGCGCATTTTCATCGAACGCCTGCAGGCGCAGGCGCTTTCGGCACCAGCCGACATGCCGGCAGCATCCACATGGTCCACGCTCGACCCACGACAGCTTGACCTGCAGCATGTGAGGGCCAGCGGCACCTATATCGATGGCGCATCCGCCACAGTCCGCACCACGATTGCCGGCGGGCCACCGGGCTCGCGCCAGCTCTCGGGCTTTGGCCGCTGGGTCTTCCAGGGTTTCAGGCTGGACGATGGCGGCTTGGTGCTGGTGAATCGTGGTTTTGTACCCGAATCGCGTGTCTCTGCCATTGTGCCTGCCAGCGGGCGGGCCGAGATCACCGGCTATCTGCGTGCACCCGAAGGCCGCAACAGCTTCACCCCGGCGGACATTCCCGCCAAGCGCGATTTCTTCACGCGCGACCCGGTAGCGATTGCGTCAGCGGTGGGAATTGCGCCCACCCCTTTCTATTTCGAGGCCGCGCAGACGGGCGATGGCCTGACACCGCCTGCCGGTTTGAACGTGCGCGAGCTGATCGGCCGCATTCCAGATAACCACCTGCAATATGCGCTGACATGGTTTGGTCTGGCGCTGACGCTGCTGGGTGTCTTTGCCGCCTATGCCTGGGGTGCCCGGCGCGAGGGGCGGGGGTGATTGCAAAAACTTGTCACCGGCACGCCAAGGGCGTAACCGTCGCGCGGGGATGAGCTTTGAACTTTCAGGTCGTGAGACGGCATGCTGCACATATCTACCCGCGGGGAGGCGCCGGCGCTTTCCTTCTCCGATGCGCTTCTGGCGGGCCTTGCCCGTGATGGCGGGCTTTATGTGCCCGCGAGCTATCCGAAGCTGTCGCACGAGACCATCGCGGGCTTTGCCGGCAAGCCCTATGCGGATGTGGCGCGCAGCGTTCTCGGCGCGGTGACCGAGGGCGACATCGAGGCCAAGCCGCTTTCGGACATGATCGATGCTGCCTATGCCACATTTCGCCATCCGGCCGTGTGCCCGCTCACGCAAATCGGCGACAACCTCTTCGTGCTCGAGCTGTTCCACGGGCCGACGCTGGCGTTCAAGGATGTCGCCATGCAGCTGCTCGGGCGGCTGATGGACCATGTGCTGACGCTCCGTGGCGAGCGGGCCACCATCGTCGGCGCGACCTCGGGCGACACGGGTGGTGCCGCCATTGATGCCTTCAAGGGCCTGTCGCGCGTCGACATGTTCATCCTTTATCCGCATGGCCGCGTCTCGGATGTGCAGCGCCGCCAGATGACGACGGTGAATGCGCCCAATGTCCACGCGCTCGCCATCGATGGCACGTTTGATGATTGCCAGAATCTCGTGAAGGCGATGTTCAATCATCATGCCTTCCGCGATGAGTTGCGCCTGTCGGGCGTCAACTCGATCAACTGGGCGCGGATTGCGGCGCAGATCGTCTATTACTTCACGGCGGCTGCCTCGCTCGGTGGCCCGCACCGGCCGGTTTCCTTCGCGGTGCCAACGGGCAATTTCGGCGACATTCTGGCGGGCTGGATCGCCAAGCAGATGGGCCTGCCGACGGGCCGTCTCGTCATTGGCACCAATGACAATGACATTCTGGCGCGCGCTCTCGACACCGGGCGCTATGTGATGAATGGCGTCAGCGCGACAACCTCTCCCTCGATGGACATCCAGATATCGTCGAATTTCGAGCGGCTGCTGTTTGAAGCCCATGGGCGTGACGCCACGGCCGTTCGTGGCATGATGGCTTCGCTCACCCAGTCCGGCGAATTCGGCATTGATACGGCGGCGCTGGCAAAAGTGCGCGGTGATTTCGATGCAGTCGCCGTCCAGCAGGCGGAGGTGGCGGATGAAATCCGCAATGTGCAGGCTGAGGCAGGCTACCTGCTGGACCCGCACACGGCCGTGGGCGTGGCTGCAGCCCGCAAGGGTCTGAAAGCGGATCCGGGCACTCCCATGGTGGTGCTGGGCACGGCCCATCCCGCCAAGTTCCCTGATGCGGTGCGCGCGGCGTCCGGCATCACGCCAGCGCTGCCGGTGCATCTGGCTGATCTGATGGAACGGCGCGAAGCCATGACCCGGTTGCCGAATGATCTGGCCGCCATTGAAAGTTTCGTGCGCCAGAACGCACGCGCCGTGCGCGGGGTGGCGGCATGAGCCCGGTGACACCGAAGATCAAGCCGGCACCGGCCAAAACCGTGACGGCAAAGCCCGCACTGGGCAAGCCGCCGACAACTGGTGAGAACGGCGTGCGCGTCACCACGCTCACTTCTGGTCTCCGCATCGTTTCGGAGACGATGAGCCATGCATCGACCGTGTCGCTCGGCATCTGGATCGGTGCAGGCTCCCGCGACGAGCAGAAGAAGGAGCATGGCATTGCGCATCTGCTCGAGCACATGGCCTTCAAGGGCACGCAGCGCCGCTCGGCCCGCCAGATCGCCGAAGAGATCGAGAATGTCGGTGGCGATCTCAACGCTGCCACCAGCGTGGAATACACCTGCTACACGGCCCGCGTGCTGGGAAGTGACCTGCCACTGGCGGTGGACATCCTGGCTGACATCCTGACTTCCCCCGCCTTGGCGGAAGATGAGCTGGAGCGCGAGAAGGGCGTTATCCTGCAGGAGATCAGCGCCGTCGAAGATACGCCGGACGATCTGGTCTATGACCTGTTTCTGGACGCGGCCTTTCCAGCACAGCCGCTTGGCCGCCCGATCCTCGGCACGGCCAAGACGGTGCAGAGTTTCACGCCCAAGGCGATCCGCGCCTATCTGGACCGGCATTATCGGGCTGGCAACATGGTGCTGGCCGCAGCTGGTGCCGTCGATCACGATGCACTGGTGGCGCTTGCCGAGACCCATCTGGGACAGCTGCCCTCGGGCGAGCGCGTCGCGCACGAGACGCCCGCGCAGTATCGCGGCGGTGAGGCGCGCCGGATGGATGACCATGAGCAGGTGCATCTGGTCTTCGGTTTTCCGGGCCAGTCCTTTGCCAAGGGGGCGCATTACCCGCTGCAGATGTTTGCCGCGATCCTGGGCGGTGGCCTGTCCTCACGCCTCTTCCAGGAGGTGCGCGAGCAGCGTGGTCTGGCCTATGCCATCGATGCCTTTCACTGGCCCTTCTCCGATTGTGGCATCTTTGGCGTCAGCGCGGGCACGGCCCCGCATGATGTGGCGGAGCTGACCAATGTCGTGCTCGACTGCCTGCGCCGTGCGGCGACCGATGTGACCGAGATCGAGTTGGCCCGTGCGCGCGCGCAGATGAAAGTTGGGCTGCTGGCTTCGCAGGAAGCGCCTGGCGGTCGCGTCGAGCAGATGGCGCGGCAGGTGCTGTTGTTTGGCCGCGTGCTGGGCCGCGATGAGATCGTGGCGCGGCTCGATGGCGTTGCTCTGGCCGATGTGCGCGCTGCTGGCCTGTCGCTTCTGGGCGAAGTGCCGACAATTGCCGCTATCGGGCCGATTGATCTGATGCCGACGCGCGCCCAACTCGTCAACCGTCGCTCCAGGGCGCATTGAGGCTTCGCGATGGCGCTGTTCCGCTTCGCTGCCGAACTGCCCATCCGGCCTGTGCTGCGCACGGGCAACCTCACGCTACGCCCGCCGCACCCTGAGGATTTCGATCAGTGGCTTGCGCTGCGGCAGAGGAGCCGTGATTTCCTGACACCCTGGGAGCCGGAATGGAGCGACGCGGACCTGACCCGCGCCAGCTTTCGCCATCGCGCCAAACGGGCACAGCGCGAGATCGCCAATGACGAGGCCTATCCGCTGTTCATCTTCGGTCAGGAGGGACAGGTTCTGATTGGCGGTATCACGCTGGGTCTTGTTCGCCGTGGTGTCGCCCAGGCCGCCACAATGGGCTACTGGCTCGGTGTCTCGCATGGCGGGCAGGGGCACATGGGCCGCGCGGTGCAATGCGTGCTGGATCATGCCTTTGGCGAACTCGCCCTGCACCGTGTCGAGGCTGCCTGCCTGCCAGCCAATCTGCGCTCGGCGCGGTTGCTGGAGCGCGCCGGTTTCAGGAATGAGGGGCTGGCGCGGCGCTATCTCAAGATTGCCGGGCACTGGTCCGATCATCTGCTCTTCGCGATCCTGCGCGAGGATGCCCGGCCTGTGAATGAACTGGTCTGATGCGCCTGCTTCTCCGGTCGGAACAGGCCTTGCAGGCCGTGAATGCAGCCTTGCCCTCGCCACGAGCCACCGATACGACAGGTGGTGTGATCGGCGCCATGCCGAAAATTTTGAGGCTGAGCCTGCCCTTGCGCCCGATTTTGCTCCTGCTGCGTTTTTGCATCGTCCTTGCTGCGGTGCTGGCTGGCGGACGGCTGGCCCTCGCGGTTGACGCCGTGCGCGTGCCCGTTGATGTGCCAGCGCTCGATCTGACGACCATTGTCGAGCGAAACCGCTCTGACGGCGACGTCATCCAGATTTCGACCGCGCCAGGAGCTGACGGGATTGTGCGCCGCATTGCCGTGCGGGCGCGCGAATCGGGCGCGCGGCCCGACTGGATCGTGTTTGCGCTCACCAATGATTCCGAAGAGCAGATCGACCGGCTGCTGGTGGCGCCTTTTCACAGGCTGATTGGCTCCGGCGTCATCTGGCCGGATCTGGGCGAAAGCCGCATCGCTGCCGTCACCGCCAGCCAGGGCCTGCGTCCCGAGCGGGAAGACAGCCCTGATGCGGACATTTTCCTCATTACGCTTGATCCGGGTTCAACAGTCACTTTCGTGGCCGAACTGCGCTCGCAGAACTTGCCGCAGCTCTATCTCTGGGAGCCCGATGCCTATCGCCAGAAGACCAACGGCCTGACCCTTTACAAGGGCATCATCATTGGAATTGCCGGGTTACTGGCGCTGTTCCTCACCATTGTTTTCGTGGTGAAGGGCGCGGTGATCTTTCCGGCTGCTGCTGCGCTGGCCTGGGCTGTGCTGGCCTATGCCGGGCTCGATTTCGGTTTCTTCCAGCGCATTTTTCCGCTGGCACCGGCTGCCGAGCGCATCTATCGCGCCGGTGCCGAGGTGGTGCTAGCAGGCACGTTGCTGGTGTTCCTGTTCGCCTATCTCAACCTTGCGCGCTGGCATGTGCGCTACAGCCACGTCACGCTGGTCTGGATGCTGGGCCTCGCCGGCCTGATTGGACTTGCCATTTTTGATGCGCCTATGGCGTCCGGCGTTGCGCGGATTTCGATTGCAGCCGTGGCGGCTGTCGGCTTCATCCTCATCCTGCATCTGGCCAGTCACGGCTATGAGCGCGCGGTGATGCTGATCCCCACCTGGTTTCTGCTGGCTGTCTGGGTCACAGCTGGCAGCTTCACCGTCACCGGTCAGCTGACACGTGATCTTGTGCCAGCCGCGCTGGTGGGCGGGCTGGTGCTGATCGTGCTGCTGATCGGCTTTACCGTGATCCAGCATGCCTTTGCCGGTGGTGCGATGGCGCAGGGGCTGGTGTCCGACACCGAGCGCAAGGCGCTGGCGCTCTCTGGTTCTGGTGATCTGATCTTCGACTGGGATGTTGGTGGCGACCGCATCTTCGTGTCGCAGGAGGTCGAGGCAGTGCTCGGTCTGCCGCGCGGCCAGCTGGAAGGTCCGGCCTCGCGCTGGCTTGATGTGATGCATGTCGCCGACCGCGACCGTTATCGCGTGGCGCTCGACTCGGTGCTCGAGCAGCGGCGCGGCAAGGTGCTGCTGGACTTCCGCCTGCGCTCCTCGGCTGGCGCCTATTACTGGTTCAGCCTGAAGGCGCGCCCGGTCATCGGTTCCGATGGTGAGGTGATCCGCGTCATCGGAACGCTGGCCGATGTCACCGACACGCGCACCGCGCAGGACCGCATGCTGCATGACGCCGTGCACGACAATCTGACGGGCCTGCCCAACCGCCAGCTCTTCCAGGACAGGCTTGGCGCCGTGCTGGGCTTTGCCAAGGGCGATGACGGCATTCGCCCCACGGTGATGACCATCGACATTGACCGGTTCAAGCAGGTGAATGAGTCGGTCGGCTTCTCGGTGGGCGATTCCATCCTCCTGACGATCTCGCGGCGGCTGGCCCGGCTGCTGCGCCCGCAGGACACGCTGGCGCGTCTGGGTGCTGACACATTCGCGCTGGTTCTGGTCTCCGAACGCGAGCCCGAACGCGTGGTAGCGCTGGCCGAGCAGGTGCGCCGGGCCATTGCGACGCCGGTGACCTATTCCGAGCGCGAGATTTTTCTCACAGCCTCGATTGGCGTGGCGCTGTTTGACGGGGCGGCCAATTCGCGCCGCGAGGATGCGATCCGCAATGCCGAGCTCGCCATGGCCCATGCCAAGCGCCAGGGCGGCGACCGGGTCGAGGTGTTTCGCCCCGCCATGCGCACAGACCGCAATGACCGGCTGGCGCTTGAAAGTGACCTGCGCCGCGCGCTTGAGCGCAACGAGATCAAGGTGCTTTACCAGCCCATCGTCCGGTTGGAAGATCGCACCATTGCCGGGTTCGAGGCGCTGATGCGTTGGGACCATCCGCGCGAGGGGCGGCTTCTGCCGCAGGACTTCATCAGCATTGCCGAGGAAACCGGGCTTATCGTCGATCTGGGTGTGTTTGTCATGGACCGCACGGCACGCGAGCTTGCCGCCTGGCAGGCCGCGCTGGAAGTGCAGCCGCCGATCTTTGCCAGCGTCAATGTGTCGAGCCGCCAGCTGCTGCGCCATGATCTTTTGCACGATGTGAAGACGGTGCTTGGCCGCTCGCGCGTCCTGCCGGGCACGTTGAAGCTGGAGATCACCGAGAGCCTCGTGATGGAAAACCCGGAATATGCCGCGCAGATGCTGACCCGCATTCGCGAGTTGGGTGCAGGGCTCTCGCTCGATGATTTCGGCACCGGATATTCCTCGCTGTCCTATCTGCAGCGCTTTCCGTTCGACACGATCAAGGTCGATCAGAGTTTCGTGCGCCAGCTCGGGCAGGGCAAGCAGCCGCTGATCCTGCGCTCCATCGTGTCGCTGGCCAGCGACCTGCAAATGGACGTCGTGGCCGAGGGCGCCGAGTCAGAATCTGACGCGATCGAGCTTTACCAGATGGGCTGCCAGTATGCGCAGGGCTTTGCCTTTGGTCGCCCGATGACGGCGGCAGAGGCGCGCAAGCTTGTTGGCGCGGCTGTGACGACCGAAGCTGCGTGAGCGTCCCGGCTCAGGCGTGGCCGGCGGCTGTCGATAAAAAGCCCGGATCAATCCCGATCTTGCGCAGGGCGCGCTCGTATTTGGCCTCCAGCGCCGATCCAAACAGCAGATCGGGATCGGACGGGCAATGCAGCCAGCCGTTGGACTGGATCTCGGCTTCCAGCTGCCCTGCGGCCCACCCGGCATAGCCCAGTGCCAGAACGGCATTCTCCGGCCCGCTGCCAATGGCAATGGCGCGCAGGATGTCGAGCGTCGCCGTCAGGCAGATGCCGTCCTCAATGGGCAGCGTTGACTGCTCCAGGAAGAAGTCCGGCGTGTGGAGCACGAAGCCGCGACCGGTCTCCACCGGGCCACCCTTAAGCACCTTCATTTCCCCAGCCTGTTTCGGCAACTGGATGATGTCGCCTTCGGGGATGATATCCAGCTGCACCAGCAGATCGGGGAAGCTCAGATCGCGGGCACGCTTGTTGATGATGATGCCCATCGCGCCTTCTTCGGAATGGGCGCAGAGATAGACCACCGTGCGGGCAAAGCGCTGGTCATCCATCGACGGCATCGCCACGAGGCATTGCCCGTCAAGGTAACTTCTGCCGCTGATGCGGCGGTTTGCGCCAATCTTCATTCAGCCATGCTAGGACGGGAAATCGAAGAAGGGAACAGGCTGTTTTGCCGCGCGCGCAAGCCATGCGGATTCACAAGTGAATCCGGCTTCACGGGCTCGTCAGCAGGCGTGAGGCAATCGTGCCTCGTCTTTGCGCTTCGCAATTGCTAGATTGAGTGCCTGATGATGCGCTTCCCTGCCTTCCTGTCCGGCGTTCTTGCTGTTGCTCTTCTGGCTTGCGTCCGGGTCGCTGTTGCCGATGCGCCGACGGGTGCTTCCGGGTGGGGCAATGGCAGCCATTCCGGCATCCGTCTCCTGTCAGGCGGGGGGGCACGCGGCCAGGTGCAACTGGCCGGCATCGAGATGCGCCTCAATCCGGGCTACAAGACCTATTGGCGCACGCCGGGCGACTCTGGCGTTCCTCCGGTGTTCGACTGGTCGCGCTCGCAGAACCTCGGCAGCGTCACTGTGCTCTGGCCGGTGCCCGAGCGCTTTTCTGATGGGGCGGGATCATCGATCGGATATCGCGGAGAGGTCGTGTTTCCGGTGCATGTCATGGCGGCCGATCCGAAGAAGCCGGTGATTCTGGCGCTGAAACTGGATTATGCCGTTTGCGACCAGATATGCATCCCGGCCCGTGGCGAGGCAGAGCTCAGGCTTGACCCGCCAGTCACCGCACAAACGCAACGGCTGGCTGCCTTTGAGGCGCGTGTGCCGCTCGATGCCTCGCTGGGCGAGGCGGCTGATCGTCTTGCTGTTGCTGGCATCAAGACGGCTCTCGTCGAAAAAGAGCAGGTCTTGCGCTTCAACGTGGCGGTCCCCGCTGGTGGCTTTGTCACGGATGCTTTTGTTGAAGGGCCTGATTTGTGGATGTTCGGCGCCGCCCGCATGTCATTGGCTGGCCCGCAGATGATGGCCATCGAAATCCCCATCACGGACAGCCCGAAGAACCACCAGGGCGCGACACCTCTGATCGTGACGGTTGCGGGCAGCCCGCGTGCTGTCGAGATAAGGATCGATCTCGACATCCCGGCCGTCACGCCTTAACTGCTGTCAGGCGTCGCTGCATCGCATGCGGCCATTCCCCATTTCAGCGGAGAGACCAGGCATATGACAATCAAGATTGGCGACCATCTCCCCCAGTCGACGTTCCGGGTCATGACGGACGAGGGCCCGCAGGCAAAAACCACCGAGGACCTGTTCAAGGGTCGCAAGGTGGTGCTTTTTGCTGTTCCCGGCGCGTTCACGCCGACATGCCACAAGAATCACCTGCCGGGCTTCCTTGCGCACGCGGACGAGATCAAGGCCAAGGGCGTTGATGCCATTGCCGTCACCGCAACCAATGATGTCTTCGTCATGAATGCCTGGGCCAAGGATACCGGCGCGGCGGGCACAATCGAGTTCCTCTCGGATGGCAATGCCGATTTCGCCAAGGCGATTGGCCTGTCGCTCGATGGTACGGGCTTTGGTCTGGGCACGCGCACCCAGCGCTATTCGATGATTGTCGACAATGGCGTTGTGACGTCGCTGGCTGTCGAGGACGCGCCGGGCAAGGCCGATCTTTCCGGCGCCGAGGCTCTGCTCAAGCTGCTCTGACCCGGCCCCTCGTCGGCTTTTTGAAGGCCACGCCGAAGGGCGTGGCCATTTTATTTTAGACAGTCATGGAAACCATGACGAGAAGTGGGATGACGTGCGCAAAACCGCGTGTCACGTCTTTTCCCAACAAGGAGAGCGCCCATGTCCGACATTATCATCCGTCCGCTGACAAGCGATGACATGGAGGCCTGGGAGCCGCTGTGGCAGGGCTATCTGACCTTCTACAAGGCGTCACTTCCGGCCTTCGTGACGCGTCTGACCTTCAGCCGCCTGACAGGTGGCAAGGAGCCGATGGGTGGCTTTGTCGCCGAGCGAGATGGTCAATTGATCGGCATTGTCCATTGGGTGATGCACCGCACCTGCTGGTCAGCCAAGGACATCTGCTATCTGCAGGATTTGTTCGTGGACCCTGCCATTCGTGGCGGCGGTGTGGGCCGCAAGCTGATCGATGCGGTCTATCAGATGGCCAGCGAGAAAGACTGCTTCCGTGTCTACTGGCAGACCCATGAAAGCAACACGCAGGCGATGGAGCTTTACAACAAGGTCGCGCAGCACTCGGGCTTCGTCGTCTACCGCCAGCCGATCCCGGCGCCTGAGGCCTGATATGCTGCTCAGCCACCCGGCTTGAACGGCGCCATGCCGGCGCGGGCCAGCTCGTCGGCGCGCTCGTTCATCGGGTTGCCGGCGTGGCCCTTCACCCAGTGCCACTCGACCTGATGTTGCGCCAGCGCCGCGTCCAGGCGCTTCCAGAGGTCTTCGTTCTTCACTGGCTTGCGGTCAGCTGTTTTCCAGCCATTGCGTTTCCAGCCGTGGATCCAGCTGGTGATGCCGCCCTTAACATACTGGCTGTCGGTGTTGAGCTTGATGGCGCAGGGCCGCGTCAGTGCTTCCAGCGCGGCAATCGCCGCCATCAGCTCCATGCGGTTGTTGGTGGTCAGTTTCTCGCCGCCGCTCAGGTCCTTCTCCTTGCCCTTGTAGACAAGGATTGCTCCCCAGCCGCCGGGGCCAGGATTGCCCGAACACGCGCCATCGGTCCAGATTTCGACCGCGTCGCTCATCGCTGCCCCGGCAAATGTTGTTGGCGCGAACGGGGCAAGCCCCGCGCGTGCCTAGCGCCGGGATTACCCGAAGACGCGCCATCGGTCCATATCTCCGCGGAATCGCTCATCGCACGAGCCCGTATTGTGTGACGCTGGTGATCTTGCTGTGGAAGCTCAGGCGGCGGTCATAGGGAATCGGGTCGAGCGGTTTCACGAGTGCGCCTGGCGGAACATCCAGCCAGTCGAGCGTGCGGGTCAACAGGAAGCGCAAAGCCGCACCACGCGCCAGCTGCGGCAGTGCTGCCACCTCGCTGTCTTCCAGACGCCGCTGACTTTCATAGCCGCCCAGCAGCGCCTGCCCCTTGGTTAGGTTGAACGAGGCATCGGTCTCGAAACACCAGGCATTGAGGCAGATCGCCAGATCATAGGCAAAGGCATCATTGGCGGCGAAATAGAAATCGATCAGCCCGGAGCAGCGCCCGCTGACGAAGAAGACGTTGTCCGGGAACAGGTCGGCATGGATAACGCCCGAGGGCAGGCCTTGCGGCCAGCTCGCCTCATGCAGCGCGAGCTCGGCCGCAATCCGGTCCGCCAGCCCCAGCGAGATGCTGTTGGCGCGCGCGCCTGAAGCTTCCGCCAGAGGGCGCCAGCCTGAAACCGATAACGGGTTGGCCCGTTGCATGGCAAAGCCCTGACCCGCCTTGTGCAAGGTCGCCAGTGCCATGCCAAGCTCGGTGCAATGCGGGGCCTGGGGGCGCTTCAGCGAGACGCCATCGAGAAAGGTCACCAGTGCGGCCGGTCGGCCGGACAACTCGCCCAGCGTCTCGCCCTTCCGGTCACGCACAGGCGAGGGGCAAGCGAGGCCGTGGGCGGCCAGATGGTCCATCAGGTTGATGAAGAAAGGCAGGTCCTCGCGCGGCGCACGCGCCTCGTAGAGCGTCAGGATGAAGCGATCGCGCGTTGTCTGCAGGAAGAAATTCGAGTTGGAGACGCCTTCGGCAATGCCCTTGAACGAGGTGATCTCGCCAATGTCATAGCGCGCCACGAAGGCGGCCAGGTCGTCGTCGGAAACCTCTGTGTAGACAGCCACCGGGCGCTACTCCGCCGCTGCTGCTTCATCGCGCAAGGCGCGGGGCAGCGGGAAGAAGACGCTCTCGTCGGCGGTCGAGACCGTTTCCACCGTCACCTCGAAATGCTGCGCGAAAGCATCGATGATCTCTTCCACCAGAACCTCTGGCGCCGATGCACCCGCTGTCAGGCCAAGCCGCGCGATGCCGGAGAACACCCCCCAGTCAATGTCGCTGGCCCGCAACACCAGCGCCGATTTGGCGCAGCCCGCGCGTTCGGCCACCTCGCGCAGGCGTTGCGAGTTCGACGAGTTGGGCGAGCCCACCACGATCATTGCATCAACCATCGGCGCGACGCGTTTCACCGCCTCCTGACGATTCGTCGTGGCGTAGCAGATGTCTTCCTTGTGAGGGCCTTGAATGGCGGGAAAACGCTGCTGCAGCGCCTCGACAATGCTGCGTGTGTCATCAACCGACAGCGTGGTCTGGGTTGCGTAGGCCAGCGGCATGGCAGCAGGCAGAACCAGCGACTCGACGTCGCCCACGGTCTCGACCAGTGTCATCGCCGCATCCGGCAGCTGGCCCATCGTGCCCACGACCTCGGGGTGTCCTGCATGGCCAACCAGAATGACGTGGCGGCCGCGCCGGTGGTGGAGCTCGGCCTCGCGGTGGACCTTGGTCACCAGCGGGCAGGTGGCATCGATGGCGAAAAGCTGACGGCCTTGCGCCTCGGCCGGAACCGATTTGGGCACGCCATGTGCCGAGAAAATCACTGGCCGCGAGGCATCCGGCACTTCCGCCAGCTCCTTGACGAAGATGGCGCCCTTCTTCTTGAGCCCTTCGACCACGTATTTGTTGTGCACGATCTCGTGGCGCACGAAGACCGGCGCACCATGCTTCTCAAGTGCCTTCTCGACAGCATCGATGGCCCGCACGACGCCCGCGCAGAAGCCGCGCGGTGCGCAAAGCAGAACGGTGAGGGGCGGTTTCGTTGCCATGCTGTGTCGGGCGTCCGGGAAACAATGCAAAACGCGTTGATCCTTGCCCTTCTGTGCGGCAGGGCCGGGCCTGTCAAGGAATGCGCGGCGGCAAGCACATGGTTGCCAACGTGCCTGCCGGAAGGGCTCGCAACTTGTCGCCGCAATCACTATTACAGGGCGCAATAGGACGCAGGCCATCTTGTCTCGTCTCGCAACGTGACAGGGCGACCCATGGCCGATGCTTCCCATGCCAGTTATCTGCCAACAATTCTGACGTTTTGCGCAGGCGCGGTCATCGCCGTTCCGCTGTTCCGGCGCTTCGGGCTCTCGGCCGTGCTGGGCTATCTCGCAGCGGGTCTGGTCATCGGTCCATCGATGCTGGGCGTCGTGCAGGATGCCGCGACCATTCGAGGCGTCGCCGAAATCGGTGTGGTGATGCTGCTGTTCGTCGTGGGGCTGGAATTGCAGCCCTCGCGGCTTGTTGCCATGCGCAAGGACATCTTTGGCGCCGGCACCACACAGATGGGCCTCACAGCTGTGATGGTTGGCCTGTCCGCCTGGATGCTGGGGCTCTCGCCTGCCGGCGCTTTGGCAGTGGGGCTTGCGATGGCGCTGTCGGCGACAGCCATTGCACTTCAGATACTGGAAGAGCGCGGCGATGGCAGCGAGCCCTATGGGCGGCGCACCTTCTCGATCCTGCTGTTTCAGGACATGGCGATTGCGCCTGTGCTGGCGCTGCTGCCGCTTCTGGCCAGCGCAGGCGCGGCGAGAGGCGGCTGGCTCGGAACCGCGACAGCCATTGGCGTTGCGGTTGGTGCGATCGCTGTGCTCGTGCTGGCCGGCCGCTATGCGCTGAACCCGCTGTTTCGCCTTTTGGCCAAGGCGGGTGCGCGCGAGGTCATGACCGCTGCAGCGCTTCTGGTGGTGCTGGGTTCCGCGGTGCTGATGGAGCATGCCGGGTTGTCCATGGCCATGGGAGCTTTCATCGCAGGCGTGCTGCTGGCGGAGTCGAATTTCCGCCATGAGCTGGAGGCCGATATCGAGCCTTTCCGTGGCGTGTTGCTGGGCCTGTTCTTCATGGCGGTCGGCATGTCGCTGGATCTCACGCTGGTGGCACAGAACTGGCTGCTGCTGCTTGTTGCCGCGCCCGTACTGGTGGCCATCAAGATCGGCATCGCAGCTGCCATCCTGCGCGCCTCCTGCTCCTCGATGACGGAAGCGTTGCGGGCTGGTGCGCTGCTCTCTCCTGCGGGGGAGTTCGCGTTCGTGCTTCTGCCGCTGGCAGCCAGCCTTGGCCTGCTCAATCCGCAGCAGGCTGCGCTTGCAACAGCGCTGGCCGCGCTCACCATGCTGCTTGGGCCCATTGCCGCCAAGCTGATTGATGGCTGGCTGCTTGCGCGTGTCCAGCCCGGCGAGACGATGGAAGAGGATTTCGATGGGGCGGGCGGCTCTGTCGTTGTGATCGGTTTCGGCCGCTTCGGGCAGGTGGTGACCCAGACCCTGTTGACCCAGAAGTTCGACGTGACCGTGATCGACAAGGATGTCGAGCGCATTCGCTCGGCGGCGCGCTTCGGCTTCAAGATCTACTATGGCGACGGAACGCGGCTGGATGTGCTGCGGGCAGCGGGTGCTGCCAAGGCGCGGGTGATCTGTGTCTGTGTCGATGACAAGGAAGCAGCCCTTCGCATTGCTGAAATCGTCAAATCCGAAATTCCCACAGCCCGATTGCATGTGCGGGTGTTTGACCGCGTGCATGCGATCGAGCTGATGAATCTCGAGGTCGATTACCTGATGCGTGAGACGTTCGAGTCCGCGCTTTCGTTTGGCCAGGCAACGCTTGAGGCGCTGGGTCTCACCTATGATGACGCGGTGCTGGTGACGGATGATGTGCGCCGCCGCGATGTGCAGCGGCTGGAGGCGCAGCGGCGCGACGGCATATTGGCGCGCCCCGACCTGATGGCTGGGACTCCTGGGTCAGCCGTCAAGCCGATGGTGACGCCGGAGCCACTGACCCAGCCCAAGGCCAGGCCGAAGCCGCTGAGCCAGGAAACCCGCGAGGCGCTTGAAGACAGCGCAGCACCGGCCAGCCAGCCATGAGTGCGCCAGCAGCAAGGCCTGTCCTGCCCGGCGGCCAGAGCCCCGTCTTCGTCACCGGCTCGACGCTGCGCCATGTTGCGGTCATGACCGGCACGGCCTCGGTCGGTCTGATGGCGATCTTTGTCGTGGATTTCCTGTCGCTGCTCTACGTGTCGCGGCTGGGACGACCTGAAGCGACGGCGGGCGTCGGCTTTGCCACCATCATCCTGTTCTTTGCCGTCTCCATCAATATCGGCCTGATGATCGCGGCCAGCGCGCTCTGCGCGCGCTCGATCGGCGCGGGCGACCGGGAAGGCGCAAGGCGTGTCGCGGGCTCGACCCTTGCCATCTCGGCACTGGCAGGCCTCCTCATCTCACTCGTCGCGCTGCCTTTCCTGCCCTGGGTGCTGCGTCTGCTGGGGGCTGGTGGTGAAGCTTACAGTGTCGCGCTGTCCTTCCTCTGGATCGCGCTTCCGTCCAATTTTCTGATGGCAATTGGCATGGTCTATTCGGGTGTGCTGCGGGCGGTGGGCGATGCCAGGCGCGCGATGTATGTCACGCTGGCGGGTGGCATCATCACGGCGGGTCTTGATCCGCTGCTGATCTTCTGGCTGGGGCTTGGTCCCGATGGCGCGGCCTGGGCCACGGTGATCTCGCGCCTGTGCTTTGCGCTGGTCGGCTTTCACGGTGCCGTACGTGTCCACCATATGGTTGCCATGCCGACGCTCATCCGCATTCGCGAGGATATGAACAAGGTCTCTGCCATTGCCGGGCCTGCCATCATGACCAACCTCGCCACGCCAGTGGCCAACGCCTTCTTTGTGTCGGTCATTGCCCGCTTTGGCGACAAGGCGGTCGCTGCCACCGCGATCATCGACCGTGTGGTGCCTGTCGCATTTGGCATCCTGTTTGCGCTTTCAGGCGCCGTCGGGCCAATCCTTGGCCAGAACTGGGGTGCGGGCCGGTTCGACCGGATGCGGCGCGCGCTGACAGATTCTGCCATCTTTGCCGCCCTGTGCGTGTTCTCGGCCTGGGCTGTGCTTGTGCTGTTCCGCAACGAGATCGTGCAGGCGTTCAGTGCGACGGGCCTCACGGCAGAACTGGTGGTGTTTTTCTGCCTGATTTCCGGGCCGATGTGGCTGTTTGCCGGGCTGCTGTTCGTGGCCAATGCGGCTTTCAACAATCTCGGCTTTCCGCTCTGGTCGACGCTGTTCAGCTGGGGCCGGGCGACGCTGGGCACGGTTCCCATGGCGGCGGTCGGTGCCTGGATCGCGGGCCCGAAAGGAGCGCTGGTAGGGGCTGCACTCGGGTCCGTGATCTTCGGGGTTGCCGCACTGGTCTTTGCCTATCGCGCCATCGCGCGGCTGGAACGTGCGGCAGTTGCCGCCGCATCACCTGATGCGTATCGTACCGTCCAAGCTGCTGCTGGCACGGTCGTGCAGCCAGATTCAAACAAGACCAACGCGCCTTAGGGGAACAACGTCCATGATGAACCTGTTCGAGATGATGATGGCCGCCCAGGGTGGCAATGCCGTTGGCAACATGGGCAAGCAGTTCGGCCTGAATTCCGGCCAGACACAGAATGCGCTCGAGGCGCTGCTGCCGGCCCTGTCCATGGGCCTCCAGCGTCAGGCACAGACGCCGGATGCCTTGCAGGGCCTTGCCGGCATGATGATGGGTGGCGGGCATGCACAGATGTTCGACGCCGATGGCGATGGCATTCCCGACAATGCCGCGACACAGGGCAATGATGTGCTCGGCCAGCTGTTTGGCTCGAAGGATATCAGCCGCGCAGTGGCAGCGCAGGCTTCGGCAACCAGCGGCATCAGCGCGGCAATCCTGAAGCAGATGCTGCCTGTGATTGCCTCGATGGTCATCGGCGGCCTGTTCAAATCAGCCAACAACCAGGGCATGGGCGATCTGCTCGGGCAGCTTGCGGGCGGCATGCTGGGGGGCGGCCAGCCGCAGCCACAGGCGCAGAACCCGATGGGCGATCTGCTCGGCGGCCTGTTTGGCGGAAAACAGATGGGCGGCCAGCAGGGTGGTCCGATGGGCGGTGGTGCCATGGGTGGCGCGGGCGGCAATATTCTTGGCAGCATTCTGGGCAACCTGATGGGTGGCGCACAGGCGCAGGCGCCCCAGCCCCAGGCAGCACCCCAGTTTGATCCTGCTTCGCTGGGCCTCGATGCGCTGACCAACATGTTCGATACCGGCCGTCAGGTGCAAGGCCAGCATCAGGATGCGCTGCAGTCCATCTTTGATGCCATGCTCAAGGGCCAGAGCCGCTGATCCGAATGCAACAAAAAAGGCGCATGTTCCACATCAGGCCCTGAGACGAGAGCGGAACATGCGCCAGAGGCGTCCTGCCAAAGGGGATCAGGCAGGACGT
>JANMMX010000019.1:0-3590 GCA_031373605.1 Allobosea sp.
TCATCATCGATCCCGCGCGCCTGTCGCCGGACACCGAAGGCCAGGATGCACGCACAGCGATGCTCGCTGATTTTGTGCGCAGTGCCGCACCCCGCGCCGGCACAGACAAGGTGCGGGCGCCCGGAGACATCGAGCGCGAGACGCGGGTTATACGGTCTCGCGACGGTATCCCGGTCGATGCCGAGACGTGGCGGCTGGTCTGCGAGTCAGCGGCTGGCGTTGGCGTTCAGGCGTCCTGAGCGCTCACCACATGTCGAGCGCGACGCGGGCTTCGTCCGACATGCGCGACTGATCCCATGGCGGATCAAACGTCATGTTGACGGTCACGCCGGAGACGCCTCCGACGGCACTCACCGCATTCTCGACCCAGATCGGCATCTCGCCAGCCACAGGACAGCCCGGAGCGGTCAATGTCATGTCGATGGTGACAAGGCGCCCATCGGAAATGTCGACCTTGTAGATCAGGCCAAGCTCGTAAATATCCGCCGGGATTTCTGGGTCATAGACCGTTTTCAGCGCCGCCACGATCTCATCGGTCATCCGATCAATCTCTTCGGGAGGCAGCGTGCTTGCGGCGCCCATGGTGGCCGCATTCGGCTTATGCTCGGTCGCTGTGTCGGTCATTGGGTCTGATCCTTCAGGCAAAAAGCGTTTCGGCCTTGCGCAGGGCGTCCGCCAGCTTATCAACCTCGGCTGTGGTGTTATAGAGGCCGAATGAAGCACGGCAGGTCGATGTCACGCCAAAGCGCGTCATCAGAGGCATGGTGCAATGCGTGCCGGCCCGCACCGCGACACCAGCCCGGTCGATCACGGTCGCCACATCATGGGCATGCGCGCCCTTCATCTCGAAGGCGACAATCGCGCCCTTGCCCTTGGCCCGACCAAAGATGCGGATCGAGTTCATCTCGCCCAGGCGCTGCATGGCATAATCGCCGAGCGTTGCCTCATGCGCTGCGATGTTCTCGCGGCCCAGCGCCATCATGTATTCGACGGCGGCGCCGAGGCCCACAGCCTCGATGATGGCCGGTGTGCCGGACTCGAATCGATGCGGAGGGTCGTTATAGGTGACGCTGTCTTCCGTCACCGTCACGATCATCTCGCCGCCACCTTCATAGGGCGGCAGCTTGTCGAGCCAGTCCTTGCGGCCCCAGAGCACGCCGATGCCGGTCGGCCCATAGAGCTTGTGGCCCGTCATGCAATAGAAGTCGCAGCCCAGCGCCTGCACGTCGACCGGCAGATGCACGGCACCTTGCGAGCCATCCACCACCAGCGGCAGGCCGTGAGCATGGCACAGGTCCGCAATCCTGCGGATCGGCAAAACAGTGCCCAGCGCATTCGACATGTGCGTCAGCGACACGACCTTGGTGCGTGGGCTGATAAGCTTCTCGAATTCCTCGAACAGGAAATTGCCATCCTCATCGACCGGCGCCCATTTGATGACAGCGCCGTGGCGCTCTCGCCAATAGTGCCAGGGCACGATGTTGGAGTGGTGCTCCATGATCGAGAGGATGATCTCGTCGCCCTCACCCAGTTGCAGGTGACGGCCAAGGCAGGAGGCGACCGTGTTCAGCGCGCCAGTGGCCGAGCGGGCGAACACCACCTCTTCGAGATGCGCCGCATTGAGGAAGCGCCGCACACTCTCGCGCGCTGCCTCATAGGCCTCGGTCGAGGCATTCGCCAGATAATGCAAGCCGCGATGGACGTTGGCGTAGTCGCGCTCCATCAGGTTGGTCATGGCGGCAATGACCTGCTTTGGCTTTTGTGCGGAAGCGGCATTGTCGAGATAGACCAGCGGCTTGCCATAGACTTCGCGCGACAGGATCGGGAAGTCGGCGCGGATGGCGTCGATGTCATAGGGGCGAGAGGGTGCGTTCATGATACGGGCCCTCCAAGGAACCCATAGACGACAAACCAGATGCCGGAGAGCAGCAGCAGGCTCAACGCAAACCAGACGATCACGAAGACAAGACCGCGCGTCTGGTTGCTGATCTGGAAGAGGTGCTGCGCAACCTGCGTCGAGACTGCCACGGAAACGATCAGGCTCAACAGCGAGACACCAAGCGAGACCCAGCCTGCTGACACTGGAAGCATTGGCAAGGCGAGCCCAAGAACGACGTCGCTCGCCATGACGGCCAAGGAAATGACGACGCCGCCGAGCGTGGCCAGATGGAGCCAGAACGCGCCGCCCATCAGGGTCGAACTTCCGCCAAACAGCTGTGCAAGCCTGTTCGTGAACTGTGGACCCCGCCAGATAATCGCTGCCGTAACGCCAAGAATGGCTGCAATCATTGCTGGAAACATCGGCCAGGAGAGCATCAGATCCGATGGCTCGTCGCCCATGGCACGGTCAGCGGCGGCGGAGACGCCAGTCAATTCCGGCACAATCACGCTCGATACCGTGACCAGAGCGCCAAACAGCATCGTTTTAACAAAGGTATCGCGTTCAAGGCCAGAAAGGATCCGGCGCTCAGTGGCGCCCCGCGCATCACGAAGCACCGCAACACCTTCGCTGAGCAGGGCAGCAATCACGCGCCAACCTCGCCTTCGGCACGCACATCAAGCCACTGCGCCACTTGCGCCAGAACGATCTCGCGCAGGCCTTCATGGGCAATCGCGTCCGCTGTCTCGCCAAGGAAGCTCTCGACCATGAGGTTCTCGGCCTCACGCCGACCAATGCCCCGCGCCATCAGATAAAACAGCAGGTCCTCATCGAGCGCGCCGCAGGTCGCGCCATGGGCGCAGGCGACATCATCGGCGAAGATTTCAAGCTCCGGCTTGTTGTTCATCACCGGGCCGTCATGCAGCATCACGCAATTGGAAGCCATGCGGCCATCTGTCTGCTGCGCTTCCTGCCGCACGATGATCTTGCCCTGGAAGACGCCGGTGGCGTTGTCGTCGAGCACCGTGCGGAACAGCTCGCGGCTGGTGCCGCCAGTCCCGGCATGGTCCACCACCAGCGTATGGTCGGCATGCTGGCGGTTCCGCAACACAGTCAGCCCGTTGATCTGCGCGCGGGCATCCTTGCCCGAAAAGCGCACGAACATCTGGTGGCGCTGGGCACCGCCCGTGATCGCAACATTCAGGGCATTCAGCGAAGCCTCGTGCCCGAGATCAGCGGTCATGGTGGAAAGCCCCAGACCCTTTGCGCCAAGACCTGTCAGTCGCAGATGAGTGACTTCGGCCTTGTCAGCAACAATGATTTCCAGCGCCGTGTTTGGCTGGTGGCCTGCATCATGGGCAAACTCATGGCTCTCGACGATGGTGACGGAAGCACCCTCCTCCACCACCAGCAGAGAGCGAAGCGCCGTTGCAGCCGCTGTCTCGCCAGTCGTGACAAAGCGCAGGATGATCGGTTCTTCAACAGCCACACCAGCGGCCGCGCGCAGCACGGCACCATCGCTCATGAAGGCTGCATTCAGCGCCAAGCCGACATCGCCCTTGGTGACAGCGAGCGCGCCCAGATGGGCCAGATCGGCATGTCCTGCTGCCAGCGCCTGCGCGAGAGGTGTGAACGTCACGCCATGAGGCAACGCACCAACGGCCTGATGGTGGCCATCGACAAAGCTGATCTCGCAGCCCTTGACCGGGAA
>JANMMX010000067.1:0-26976 GCA_031373605.1 Allobosea sp.
ACATAGACCGGCAGCGTCCAGCTGGCATCGAAGGGATGCACTGCGCGGATGCCGGTGTCGAAGCCCAGTTTCTCGGCTGTCTCCAGCACGGCGACCGACGTTCCCATGCGGCGACACTCGTCGCAGAATGCGGCCAATTTCGGATTGTTGACGAAGGCCGCTTTTGCCAGCGGATGATCGGGCGCAATCGCCATGAAGGAGGCGCCAAACAGCGTGTCAGGCCGCGTGGTGTAGATTTCCAGCTCGTCATGTCCGGCTGGCGCGGTTGCCGCGTCCAGCGCCCAGCGCAGCATCAGCCCTTCCGAGCGGCCGATCCAGTTGCGCTGCATCAGCTTGACCTTGTCCGGCCAGCGGTCGAGCGTGTCGAGCCCGTCCAGCAGTTCCTGCGCCTTGTCGGCCACTTTCAGGAACCACTGTGTCAGCTCTTTCTGTTCGACCAGCGCGCCTGAGCGCCAGCCGCGCCCGTCGATGACCTGCTCATTGGCCAGCACGGTCATGTCGGCCGGGTCCCAGTTCACTTTGGAGACCTTGCGCTCGACGAGGCCCGCCTTCCAGAAGTCGTTGAACATCTTCTGCTGGTGTTTGTAGTAGCGCGGATCGCAGGTCGCGATCTCGCGGCTCCAGTCCAGCGAAAGACCCATGCTTTGCAGCTGCGTCTTCATCGTGGCTATGTTCTGGTAGGTCCAGGTGCCGGGATGGACCTTGCGCTCGATGGCGGCATTTTCTGCCGGCAGGCCAAAGGCATCCCAGCCCATCGGGTGCAGCACATTGAAGCCGCGCGCCCGCTTGTAGCGCGCCACGACGTCGCCCATCGCGTAGTTGCGGACATGGCCCATATGGATGCGGCCGGAAGGATAGGGAAACATCTCGAGCACGTAGTATTTCGGGCGCGGATCGTCATTCCGGGTTTCGAACAGTTTGCGTTCGGCCCAGGCGGCGCGCCATTTTGGCTCGGATTCCTTGGAATTATAGCGTTCGGACGACATGATCAGGGCAACATCTGGCAGATTCAACGAATAACTTGCGGCACTTAGCTTGCGGCACTTGGCGCTGCCGGACTAGGACACGATTGCGCGCGCCGGGTCAACGGCGCGGCTCGGTTCCGGAGATGCAATATGAGCGATGCCGCCGCCAATCTGGCCAGCATTCAGGCGCTGGTTGCCCGTGCCGAAAGCGATTTTGGTCGTGCTCCCGGCTCTGTTGCGCTGATTGCCGTGTCCAAGACCAAGCCCACAGACGAGGTTGTGCCGGTGCTCGCCGCTGGGCAGACGATTTTCGGCGAGAACTATGTGCAGGAGAGCAAGGCGAAGTGGCCAGCCTTGCGTGAGGCCTGGCCAGATGCCCGCGTGCACATGATCGGCCCGCTGCAATCCAACAAGGCGCGCGAGGCCGTGCAGCTGTTTGATGCCATTCACACGCTCGACCGCGACAGCCTGGCGAAAGAGCTTGCCCGAGAGATCGAGAAGCAGGGCCGGGTGCCGGAACTGTTCGTGCAGGTGAATACCGGAGCCGAAACCCAAAAGGGCGGCGTGCTGCCGGATGATGCGGATGCTTTCATTGCGCGTTGCCGGACCGAGTTCGGGATGACGATCAGCGGGCTGATGTGCATTCCGCCCGCCGAGGACCCGCCCTCACCGCATTTTGCGCTGCTTGGCCAGATTGCGCGGCGCAACGGGCTCATCGCCCTTTCGATGGGGATGAGCAGCGATTTCGAGGCCGCCATCCAGCTGGGCGCCACGCATGTGCGCGTCGGCAGCGCGATTTTCGGTGCGCGAGCCTAGCGCACACTGATGCGGCATCGGCGCGAAAGGCGCGGCAGCAGCTTCTGGAGCGTGCCCACACCCGTGCCCACGCAGCCGGCTGTCGGTGTGAAGCCGGGACGGGCCAGATGCCAGAAAATGGCGCTGCCGCGGCCATTCCTGACGGGCCGGTCATTCCAGCCAAGCTCGACCACGATGTCGTAAAGGTGGTCGGCGCGCCACAGCCGTTCCTCGGCCTTTCCCTCGGGCCGCGAGATCAGGCGGTTGTAGCGTCGGTCGTTTCTGTCATCGCACCAGGCGTCGCGCGGGGTCATGGCCCGGCTGGCGAGTTGCGTGCGTATTCTCGGCAAGCGGTCCGCACGCCAGAACAGGCGTCGCAGAGGCAATTCGGTCCGTGGCGTGCCACCATCGCCTTCGCGCTTCATGACAATCACGCCGCCGCGTCCAATCGCGCAGGGAAATTTCGCCAGCCCGGCCTGAAGTTGGCCGCGTCGCCGGTCGGTCGCCGAGACAATCACCACCAGACGTGTCAGAAGCTGTCTAGCCATCATGGTCTCCGCACAGGTGACTGCTCACGGTCACGTCACGTGATTTCGTTCAGCCGTGACTTGTTGTCCAGCCCAAGGTCGCTAATCTGTCGCACAACGCAACTTGCCGGTGTTTCAAGACATGCCTTCTGTCCACAATCTCCTGCTTGTCGATGACGACGAGCCACTGCGGTCGGCCCTGGCCGAGCAATTGTCGCTTTATGAAGAGTTCAAGGTCTCGACGGCGGATTCAGCCACGGGTGGCGTGAGGACGGCGCAGAACGAGCGGTTTGACCTGATCGTCATGGATGTCGGCCTGCCGGACATGGATGGCCGCGAGGGCGTCAAGATCATGCGCCGCAACGGCTTCAAGGGGCCGATCATCATGCTGACGGGCCAGGGCTCTGATGCCGACACCGTGCTCGGACTGGAAGCCGGCGCGAATGACTATGTGGTGAAGCCGTTCAAATTCGCTGTGCTGCTTGCCCGCATTCGGGCGCATCTGCGCCAGCACGAGTCCAGCGAGGACGCCGTGTTTCAGGTGGGGCCTTACACGTTCCATCCCAGCTCGAAGCTGCTGGTCAGTGACAAGGGCTCCAAGATGAAGCTTACCGAGAAGGAAACGGCAATCCTGCGCTTCCTCTATCGGGCAGGCCGCAAATCGATTGCCCGCGAGGTGCTGCTGCAGGAGGTCTGGGGTTACAACTCGCAGGTGACCACGCACACGCTGGAGACCCATATCTATCGCCTGCGCCAGAAGATCGAGCCGGACCCGACAACAGCCCGGCTGCTGGTGACGGATGCCGGTGGCTACCGCCTGAATCCGTGATCTGAAGCCGGAGTTGGCCTGCCATGGCGCTTGAAGACGACATTGTGATTCTGCAGCGTCAGCCCCTGCTGGGCCTGATGGAGCATGAGGCATTGCGGCTTCTGGCCTTTGCCGCTGAAAGCCGGATTCTGCGGGCGGGCGACATCCTGTTTCGAACGGGCGAAGGGTCGGATGGCGGCTATCTGGTGATTTCCGGCGCGGTCGCCATCAGCACCGCCGAAACGGGCTCGGCACCAGCCGCCATTGCCGGACCGGGAAGCCTGCTGGGCGAGCTTGCCTTGTTCTCGGCCATGGCGCGACCGGCAACGGCCATGGCGCGCGAGCCGACACAGGTGATGAAGCTGTCACGCACCGCGATGCGTCGGGTGCTGACCGAGTTCCCGGGTTCGGCGGCAGCGATCGCCAAGGCGATCTCTGCCAGACTCATCGCCTTTCAGGAAGAAATCGATGGCGTCGGCCATGACCTCAGAGCCATCGGCACCTGATTGCCAGATCCGGTCATCCGTCAAAGCGACAGATGCACCGTCACTGGCACGTGGTCCGAGGGCCGCTCCCAGCCGCGTGCCTCTGACAGGATGTCGAAACCTGTCAGCTGAGGCCCAAGACTTTCCGAGATCCAGACATGGTCCAGCCGACGGCCCTTGTTGGCCGCAAGCCAGTCTGCAGCACGATAGCTCCACCAGGTGTAGACCTTCTCGGGCTCGGGCCGCAGGCGACGGGCCACGTCGATCCAGCCCATGTCGGTGCGCAACCGCTCCAAGGTCTTGGTCTCGATTGGTGTGTGGCTGACCACGTCCAGCAGCTGCTTGTGGCTCCAGACATCATGTTCCAGCGGCGCGATGTTGAGATCGCCGACCAGAACACTCCGGCCGTCGGCTGGCCTGTCACGCAGGCCCCAGGCGCCAATCTCGTCAAGAAAGGCGAGCTTGTGCGCGAACTTGTCGTTCACCTCAGGGTCAGCAATGTCGCCGCCTGCAGGCACATAGAAATTGTGGATCGTCACGCCAGCCGCTGCCTTTGCGCCCTTGCCGAGCGTCGCGCTGATGTGGCGCGCATCGCCGCGCCCGCACATCGACATGGCGTCCCTGGCGTCGAACGGCAGACGCGAGAGGATGGCCACGCCATTATAGCCCTTCTGGCCGATAAAGGCCTGATGGCCATAGCCAATGGCCTTGAATGCGGCCGCCGGGAACTGCTCATCCGGGCATTTGGTTTCCTGAAGACAGAGGATATCGGGCGCCTGCGTATTGAGGAAATGCTCGACGATGGGCAGGCGCAGCCGCACCGAGTTGATGTTCCAGGTCGTGATGGAAAGCTTCATGAGGTCGCGCCCGGCTGCAAGTTGTCCGCCCATTGGCTTGGCATCATTGCAAGGGTGCGATCAAGCCTCAGAAGCCAGAGGCAGCGGGAAGGCTTGTGCAAAAACGCCGATGCGCAGGCTGTGGATGCAGCCGGGCACGCGCCTGCTACTTCCTGTCTTCCAGCACGCGCTCATAGTTGATCGCGAAGAGCTTGGGATCGGGGCGGCGCTGCGTGTCCAGTGCGTAAAGCGACACGGATGTCTCATAGCCCTGCGGGTCAATCACCACCCATTGGCGAAGTTCGTTGGCGACAGGGTCATAGCTCAGCGTGATTTTCGAAGTGCCGCCCAGTGTCGATTTGTCCTCAAGCGAGACTTTTACCAGGTTCGGCGCAACGCTCACGCTCTTCACAGTGGTGTCTTTGGCCAGATCAATGCGCTCGCGCAGCAGGAACTTCAGCGGTGTCTGGCCAATCGAGTACAGGTCTTGTGTCGCCAGCTTGCGGTCGCGGATCGCGACCGATGTGCCGTCAGCGATCACCTCGATTGTGGCAGGCGGCTTGTATTCAAAACGCATCTTGCCGGGCCGCGCGATAGACAGACGGCCTTCAAAGCGGCGGCCATCGGCAGCAAACTGGATAAAATTCGCCTGGAGCGTGGTGAAAGAGTTGAAATAGGCGTTCAGCCGCTCGACTGCATTCCGCTCGTTGATTGCCGGCTGGTCAGCAGGTGCTGGCAGAGAGGTCATCGCTGCATTAGGCGCAGGCGTTGCCACGGCGGCTGTTCGTGCCCCGCCAAGGCCAGCAGGACGTGCCGGCGGCAGGGGCGCGAGCTGCGACTTGCCCGCAGTTTGAGCAAATGCGCCCGGCGCAAGCGTCGGCGCAGCCGCGCCAAATGCGGCCACCAGCCCGATCACGATGAAATAAGCTCTGCTCATGGCCCGTATATAGCGATGATCGATGGCAATTTCAGGTCCAGCTTTGCCATATCAGCCATCATGCGCATTCTGGCCGCTCTCGACCAGGATTTCACGTTTTCCAGCGTGATTGGCAGCGCCCACGATGCCTTCCTGCTCCATACGCTCCATCAGCGAGGCAGCCCGGTTGTAGCCGATCTGCAGGCGGCGCTGGATATAGGAGGTCGAGGCCTTCTTGTCTCGCAGCACGACCGCGACTGCCTGATCGTAGAGATCGCCGCCCGGCTCGCCGAAGGAGCCCTTGTCGAAGACCGCGCTGTCCTCCTCTTCGCCAGCCCCCGTCTCCTCCTCGAGCGAGGTCACCGCATCGAGGTATTGCGGCTGGCCCTGCATCTTGAGATGGGCCACGACCTTCTCGACCTCGGCATCGGAGACGAAGGGTCCATGCACGCGCGTGATTCGCCCGCCGCCTGCCATGTAGAGCATGTCGCCCTGGCCCAGCAGCTGCTCGGCGCCCTGTTCACCCAAAATGGTGCGCGAATCGATCTTTGATGTGACCTGGAACGAGATGCGTGTCGGAAAGTTGGCTTTGATCGTGCCAGTGATGACATCGACGGAAGGCCGCTGGGTTGCGAGCACGACATGGATGCCGGCGGCGCGCGCCATTTGCGCCAGGCGCTGGATGGTGCCTTCGATTTCCTTGCCGGCCACCATCATCAGGTCAGCCATCTCGTCGACGATCACCACGATGAAGGGCAGCGCATCAAGATCCATCTGTTGCTGCTCATAGACCGGCCCGCCGGTCGAGCGGTCAAAGCCGGTCTGCACCTCGCGGGTGATGACTTCGCCTTTGGCGCGGGCTTCCGCCACGCGCTGGTTGAAGCCCTCGATGTTGCGCACACCGAGTTTTGACATTTTCTTGTAGCGCTCTTCCATCTCGCGAACCGCCCATTTGAGCGCGACGACGGCTTTCTTCGGATCGGTGACGACGGGCGTCAGCAGGTGCGGAATGCCATCGTAAACCGACAGTTCCAGCATCTTGGGATCGACCATGATGAGGCGGCATTCTTCCGGGGTCAGCCGGTAGAGCAGCGACAGGATCATGGTGTTGATGGCCACCGACTTGCCCGAGCCGGTGGTGCCGGCAACCAGCAGATGCGGCATCTTGGCCAGATCGGTGATGACGGGCTCGCCGCCAATGGTCTTGCCAAGGCAGAGCGCCAGCTTGTGCTTCGAGCCCTCGAAATCCTGGCTGGCCAGCAGCTCGCGCAGATAGACCGTCTCGCGCTTGGCATTGGGCAGTTCGATGCCCATCGCGTTGCGGCCGGGCACAACAGCGACGCGGGCCGAGACGGCACTCATGGAGCGGGCAATGTCATCGGCCAGCGAGATCACGCGCGAGGATTTGGTGCCGGGCGCCGGTTCAAGCTCATAAAGCGTCACTACCGGGCCAGGGCGCACCTGCGAAATCTCGCCGCGCACGCCAAAATCCTCGAGCACGCCTTCGAGCAGGCTGGCATTCTGTTCCAGCGCATCGTTCGAGACCTGCGCCACGGCAGCTTTCTTCGGTTCGCTCAGGAAATTGAGCGCGGGCAACTCGAAGTTGCCTTGATCGAGGAAGGAGGGCTGTGCCTCGCGCGCCATGCGCTTTCCGGGCCGGGGCGTGCCTGCGGGGGCCGCCACGCGGTGGGAGGTTTCCTCCTGCCAGGGTGCAGTGTCCGGCTCCACGACAGGTGCCGGGCGCATCGCGGCCCGCGCGACGGCGGGTTCCGGCTGATAGAGTGGCTCGGGCGCGAAATGGGCAGTCGCCTGACGGGCAGAGCCGCCTTCAAGCGAGGGCTCGCGGCGAATCCGCCCTTGCGCCGGGGCAGGCATCGCACCAGCTGTCGCGAGTTTCGGGCTTCGGGATGTAAGCCGGCGGCTGATCGCGCCGCGCAATGACATGAAGCCATGCACAAGGCCACCCAGCAGGATCACGCCGAAGCCCGGTTCATCGTTGCGCGGAGCTTCATGCTCGTCGGCTGCATCGGCCTCATCATCGGCGAGCTCGGGCTCGTCCTGCTCAAAACCAAAACCGGCGGCAGCTGTCAGCGCCAGAATGGCAATCGCGGCATAGGCAAAAGCGACAAAGCCGCCCATCGCCGAGCCGGAAAGACCGAGGATCGTGCGCGTGCCGTTCAACAGCGCATCACCGGCCACACCGCCAAGCCCGGTCGGGAGCGGCCAGCGCGCGGTGACCGGCAGGGCGCTGGCGACTGCTGCAGCTGCGGCGACGCCAGCAACCCAGAGTGCCATGCGCAGCGCAAAACGCTCCAGCACATGCGTGCGAATCAGCCGGTAGCTCCAGGCCAGCAGCGGGGCAATCAGCGCAATCGAGGCCAGACCCAGCATCTGCATGGTCAGATCTGCCGCCATCGCGCCAGGGCGGCCCAGAATGTTCTGCACCTGGCCGCGCGTGGCGTTGTTCAGGCTCGGGTCATCGACCGACCAGGTGGCAAGTGAAGCCAGGAGCAGGCCGCAGAAGCACAGCAGCGCAATGCCGCCAATCTCGGCGGCGCGGCGCACCAGAAAACCGCGCAGGGCATCGGGCAGATAGTCGATCAGGGAACGGGAGCGTCGGATGGTGCGCATGGGTCCAGCAGCAGATGCAGCGGGTCCGGCGTCAGGCCGCGACCTTCGAAACAGCAACCTAGGCCTTGGCGGTTAAGGGCTGCTTAACCTTGCAGGCCAGATTGCATCTGGCAGTATCTTCGGGGTCACTTGACGGTTTCGATCCATTTGCCGTCGGCTGAGAACACCACATAGCCCCCGACATCATGGCGCGGCGGTATGCCGACGCGGATATCGACATAGGGCAGGCCCTGCTTTGGCCGCCAGAAGGGCTCGCCCGACCAGAAGCGGATGCCGTGCACGACCGCACCTGGAAGTGGAACCTGTGCCTTTGCCTTGGTCAGCATGGCTTCGATGGTGGCCTTGTCGAGCCGGGTGAGGTCGCCCAGCTGGAATGAGGAGCGCAGATTGGTCATCGCAACAGCGCGCGACGAGGTTTCCTTCAGGCCCCTTTCCGTCAATTCCACCTCGAAAGTTGCGCCGGGCGCGGTCGGCGAGAGCATGGACAGACGCGCCCGGCTGTCGCTGAAACGAAGTTCCACAATCTTGCTGTCGGCACCGTAGGATGAACTGAATTTTGCAATCCCTGCGAGGACAGTGTCAGAACTGAAAGGATCAACCTTCGGGCGCAGGCTGCGCGGCAGGAAAACCGAGACCACCTCGCCACTGGTGCTGACCTTGACGATGGTTCGCTCGGCGAAATCCTCCCCGAAAAGTGGAATCTGACGGCGCGAATCGACCATCTGGACTTCCCACAGCACCTGCGGTGATCCAACGGCTACGCGTTCCTTGGTGGCCTTGGCGATCATGATGCGCGGATGGCCGGATGGTTCCTTCTCGCGTGCGGCCTTGAGGATCACAGGCGCCTTGCTGACATCGACCTCGTCCAGCGTGAAGGGCAGGTTGCCGTTGTTGCGGATGAGTTCAATGTTCGGACTGTCGATGAAGTCGCGACGGAAGGTGCCGCCGTCCCAGAGCCAGGCGGTCTGCGCCGTCGGGCTCGCCTGCGATCCGGCAGTCATTTTCACGGAGCCTGCCGAGAGGTCGATTTCGTAGACGACAGGTCTCGCACCGACAATCGTCCGGAATGACGCCTGCGCATCAGCGAGCGGCCAGTCATCCTGCACCAGGAAATTACGGTTCCGGCCCCGGTTCGTCTGCGAAATGTCCACGCCTATGATGCGGCCATCCGCCGATGCGGTGGCGGAAGCGCTTTCGCGCGGGCTTGTCACGCTGATGCTCCAGCGCACCTCGCCATGGGCTGGATTGGGCAGGAGCGTGACGAGTCTGGCGATGCGCACGGAGCTCACCTGCCCCGGATCATCGAGTTTCACGCGCTCTTTCGCTGCATCAAGGGTCGGCCAGAGCCGGTGAAGCGGCACAGAGGCCAGTCTGAAGAAGCCCGTTTCGATGTTGGCAACGGGCGAGGAAGGCCTTTCCGCGCGTGGCCCGGCAACAAAATGGAATGTCGCTGACAGGATGGCCTTGTAGCTGATGCGCCATTTGTCGATCCGCGCCCCGCCTTCGGCCGCGCGCGCCAGCACCTCGATCGCATCTGGCCGGATCATGATTTCTGCGACATCGATGTCGGAGCCGAATTTCTCCACCAGCTGCGACCAGCCCTTCTGGAACATGGCCTGATCGTTGAGATAGTTGGGTGTTGCCGTGAAGCCGGGCTGGATCGATGCCAGCACGAACAGAGCCAGAAGAATGAGCCTCATCGCGACCTCCTCTGCGTTGACCTAACGTCGCATGAGATCGGCGATTGTGCAAACCCTTCGCGGACAGATGTTTCCCGAAATGAAAACACCCCGGCCAGTCTGGCCGGGGTGTCGCTTTTGGTGGGACTGTGCTCAGGCCGATCGCCTGAGTGAGCTCACATGTTGTAGGCGCGCTCGCCATGCTCGGCGATGTCGAGGCCTTCGCGCTCGGCATCGGGCGAGATGCGCAGGCCCACGATCACATCGACGACCTTGTAGAGGATGAAGGAGCCAACGCCCGACCAGACGATGGTGAGCAGGACTGCCTTCACCTGCGCCATGAAGGCGGTGCCGAAGACATAGGTGGCGGTCGTCAGCTCGCCCGGCTTGGAGGCATAATCCGGTATGCCCGCGCCGCCGAGATCCTGGCTGACCAGAATGCCGGTGGCAAGTGCGCCCAGGATGCCGCCGACACAATGGATGCCGAAGACATCCAGCGAGTCATCATAGCCCAGCGCGTTCTTGACCGTGGAGCAGAAGACGAAGCAGACGCTGCCGGCCACGAGGCCGAGCACGATACAACCCATCGGGCCACCGAAGCCCGAGGCGGGAGTGACAGCGACCAGACCCGCCACCGCGCCCGACACCATGCCAAGCAGCGAGGGCTTGCCCTTGGCCGCCCATTCCACGAACAGCCAGGCCACAGCCGCTGCCGCAGTCGCGACGAAGGTGTTGATCATGGCCAGGCCCGCAGTGCCATTGGCCTCGAGGTTGGAGCCGGCATTGAAGCCGAACCAGCCCACCCAGAGGAGCGCTGCACCAATCATGGTCATGGTCAGCGAGTGGGGAGCCATCAGCTCCTTGCCATAGCCGATGCGCTTGCCGAGCAGCACGCAGCCCACGAGGCCTGCAATGCCGGCATTGATGTGCACGACGGTGCCACCAGCAAAATCGAGCGCACCCCACTGGAAGATCATGCCGGCATCGGCATTGACCGCATCCAGCTTGGCCTGAGCCGCAGCCTTGGCGGTTGCATCAGTTGCGGCAGCAAGCAGCTTGGCAGCATCACCCACGGCGTCCGGACCGGCCCAATACCAGACCATATGTGCGATCGGCAGATAGATGAAGGTGACCCAGAGCACCATGAACAGCACCAGCGCCGAGAACTTCATGCGTTCGGCAAAGGCGCCGACGATGAGCGCCGGTGTAATGGCGGCAAAGGTCATCTGGAAACAGATGTAGACGAATTCGGGGATCACGACGCCATTGGAGAAGGTCGCGACATTGGAATTCGCATCGACGCCCCTCAGGAAGGCCTTGGAGAAGCCACCGACATAGTCGTTGAGGCCGCCGCCATTGGTGAAGGCCAGCGAGTAGCCGTAGAACACCCAGAGCAGGCAGACGATGCAGACGATGGCGAAAACCTGCGTCAGCACCGACAGCATGTTCTTGGAGCGGACAAGGCCGCCATAGAACAGGGCCAGGCCCGGAATGGTCATCAGCAGCACGAGGATCGTGCAGATCATCATGAAGGCAGTGTCGCCCTTGTTGGGCACGGGGGCCGCAGTTGTTTGCGCCAGCGCCATGCCGGCCGATGTGGCAGCGAGCGCAAGGCCGGTAAGGCCTGCCCGCAGGGTTGTGCGAAATGTCATCGCGGAAATCTCCTCAGAATGTCTGTCAGGGATGGGAGCGCGGGCGCGGAACGCCTCAGAGCGCATCGCCATCGGTTTCGCCGGTGCGGATGCGAACGGCTTTTTCGAGCGAAGAGACGAAAATCTTGCCGTCGCCGATCTGGCCGGTGCGGGCAGCGCCCGTCACGGCTTCGATCACCTTGGCCACGAGGTCGTTGGACACAGCCACCTCGATCTTGATCTTCGGTAGGAAGCTCACGGCATATTCCGCACCGCGATAGATCTCGGTGTGGCCCTTCTGGCGGCCATAGCCCTTGACTTCAGTCACAGTCAGGCCGTGCACGCCGATCGAGGTCAGCGCATCGCGCACCTCCTCCAGCTTGAACGGCTTGATGATAGCCATCACGATTTTCATGTCTGGGTCACCCCACGTTACGCCGCCTGGACATGAGCCCTGGCCGGCTGTTGCCGGACACGCGCCCGGTTGATCCGCGCGCGCAACGTTCTGGTAATCAATTGGCGTGCCAACCGGGGATGCTGCATGAAGCACAGGCAAAACACCTGAAATCAGGCAGCGAGCCTCGCGGCGCAGGAACTAAAATGCCCTAAAATCAGGCATATGCCTTTTTCGTGCGCAGAACCGTCTCAAGCCAGATCAGGCCGGTCGCGCACCAGGCCCTCCTGCGCAACCGAGGCCACCAGCTCGCCCTGTCGGTTGAAGATCAGGCCGCGCGAAAAGCCGCGACCGCCGGTGGCTGACGGGCTGTCCTGCGCATAGAGCAGCCATTCATCGGCGCGGAAGGGCCGGTGGAGCCAGAAGGCATGATCGAGGCTGGCGGCCTGAATGGAGCGCTCGAACACGGTGCGGCCATGGGCGATCAGGCTCGAATCCAGCAAGGTCATGTCAGAGGCATAGGCCAGCACGGCCTGATGCACCGCAGGATCATCCGGCAGGCGCTGGGTGGTGCGAATCCAGACATTGAAGCTGGGCTTGCGCTTCTCGCGCGTCGCATAACGGTCAAACTCCACCGGCTTCAGCTCGATGGGGCGCTCCTTGGCGTAATAGGCGCGCACGGGCTCTGGCATCAGCGGCAGGATGTTCTGCTTGATCTCCTGCTCGCTGGGCAGTTCTTCGGGCATCGGCACGTCAGGCATGGCGATCTGATGGTCGAAGCCCGCCTCCGCTGTCTGGAACGAGGCCGACATGGCGAAGATGGCCGCGCCGTGCTGGATGGCCAGCACACGACGCGTTGCAAACGAGCGCCCGTCGCGCAACCGGTCGACCTCGTAGATGATCGGCACCTTGGGGTCGCCCGGCAGCAGGAAATAGGCATGCAGCGAATGCGGCTGGCGACCATCGACCGTGCGGCAGGCGGCCACCAGCGCCTGGCCGATCACCTGCCCGCCAAAGACGCGCTGCCAGCCGACCTGCGGGCTGCGACCGCGGAACAGGTTGCGCTCGAGCGGCTCAAGATCAAGTATGGACAACAGATCATCGACGGCGCTTGTCATCAGGCAGGCTTTCTTCATCAGCGAACCGGGATGGTTGCGGGTGTGATCTGGGGCGAGGGTGCCGGTGCCGTCAAGCGAGGAACGAGCAAGCGTCATGCGCCAGGTGAAGAAGACCCCCACTGTTTCCAAAGGCTCGACGGCACCCTTCAGGGAACAGTCCGCGCCGCTCTGGTCGATCATGATTGCAGGCGGCGGCATTGCCGGGCTGTCGCTGGCCTTGGCCCTCAGGCAATCGCTGGGGCGTGCAGCCACCATCACGCTGGCTGATCCGGGGCTGGCCTCGCCGCCACGTGACGCTGGCCGTGCCTATGCCATTGCCGCTGCCGGGCGGCGCATGTTCGAGGCATTGGGCGTCTGGGGCGAAATCGCCGCGACCGCCGAGCCGATCCTTGAAATGCGCGTTACTGACAGCCGCATGCGCGACGTGGTGCGGCCTGTGTTTCTGACCTTCGACGGATCAGACCCGCGCGAGGGCGACGCACAGGAGCCTTTTGCCCATATGGTTGAGGATGTGAAGGTCAGCACCGTGCTGCGCCGTGCCTGCGAGGCTGCGGGCGTCGTGCTGACCGGAGAGAAAGTCAGCGGGTTTCGTGTCGATGAGCCGGTCATCGAGGCAACTTTGTCAGGCGGCACGGTCCAGCGGCTGACGCTGCTGGTGGCCGCCGATGGCGCGCGCTCTGCATTGCGGGCGCAGGCGGGTATTGGCTGGACGGGCTGGTCCTATGCGCAATCGGGTCTGGTTGCGACGCTGACCCATGAGCGCGACCACGAGGGCCGCGCGATGGAGCATTTCCTGCCATCTGGCCCCTTTGCCATCCTTCCGCTTCGGGCGGGCGGCGCGCTCGGCCATCGCTCCTCGATTGTCTGGACCGAGCGCAGCGCCGATGTCGCGGCTTTGCTTGCGCTGGATGCAGACGACATTCTGGCCGAGATCGAGAGCCGCTTCGGGCTGGAGCTCGGCGACATTGCGCTGGAAACCGGCGTGAAGGCTTATCCGCTGTCCTTCGGCGTGGCACGGCAATTCGTGGCCCCGCGTCTGGCGCTGCTGGGCGATGCCGCGCATGCCATCCACCCGATTGCCGGCCAAGGCCTCAACCTCGGCCTGAAGGATGCCGCGGCGCTGGCAGAAGCCATTGTCGATGCGGCACGGCTCGGGCTCGACCCGGGCACGCAAGATGTTCTGGTGCAGTATCAGCAGGCACGCCGGGCCGAGACTGTGGCGATGGGCGCGGTAACGGATGGGCTGAACCGGCTGTTCTCGAATGACAGCACGCCGCTGCGGCTGGCGCGTGATCTGGGTCTTGGGCTGGTGGAGCGCATGCCGTCGCTCAAGCGATTTTTCATCGGCAGGGCCGCCAATGCCGAGGACGGCCCACGCCTCCTGCGCGGCGAGGCGCTGTAGCGCCTCACTCCAGATTGCGGGCCTCTTCGGGGAGCATGATCGGGATGCCGTCCCGGATCGGGTAGGCCAGACGGGCAGCGCGGCTGATGAGCTCCTGCGCCTTGGCATCATATTCAAGTGTCGCCTTGGTCAGCGGACAGACCAGCAGTTCGAGCAGTTTGGGGTCGATCTTCATCGCGCCGGAACCTGTGGCCGCTGTGCCTTGAATCGTGTCGCTCATTGTCGGGTCCTCAGATGTCACTGGCGCGGCGCACGCGCGGCAGGTCAGCAAGAAGGCCAGCCGCCACCATCAGCTTTGGCAGAGTCAGGCCTGACTTGGCAATCGCCTCGACGGTTGCCTTTGTGCGGGCGGCTTCTGCGCCGCGCGTATGGAGCCAGTCCGCAATCATGTCGCCAGAAGCGGGCATGGCGGCAATCTCGCCGGTGAGCCCGGCATGTGCATCCACCAGCGTATCAACAGCGCGGTCGCGTGCCATGCGCTCATAGTCATCGCTGGCAGGCACGGCTGTCGACGCCTGGATCAAAGCACTCAGGCCAAAGGTCTTGTCGACTGCAAAATAGGCTGATGCCACCTGCGCGATCGGCTGGCCGATGCGCTGGGCCGTGTCGATGATATCAGGCGCCGCCTTCAGCACCGGCAGGTTTGCGATGCGCTGGGCGAGCGCTTCAGGCACATTCTGGCCGGCAAGGCTGGCCAGCTGCAATGTCCGGCTTTCGGCCATGTCGGCTGGCAAAGCGACTGTCAGCGCGGCAGTCAGCTGGGCGATGCCTTCCCGGTAATGCGCCACGGCGGACTCGATGGTGCCCGGCCTGGCAATGCCGCGCCGCAGGAACCACGCCATGCGCGAGGTCACCAGTTCCTGCGCCGCGGCATAGAGCGCGCCTTGCGTCTTGCCACTCACCTTTGTGTCCAGCGCATCAATGGCGCCGTTGAGTGCGATCAGATCATAGGAGTCGCGTGCAATCGCGTATGCGGCCGCGATGGCAGGAACATCCGCGCCGGTCTGCGCCATCAGCTGGCTGATGATCGCTGGTCCGCCACGGTTGATGATCGCGTTGGCGAGCTGTGTTGCCACGATCTCGCGACGCAGCTTGTGGCCAGCGATTTCTGCCGCATAGCCCTCGTTCAGCGCCTTGGGGAAATAGCGCACCAGCTCGAACTTGAGATAGCGGTCGTCCGGTACGGTGCTCTCGACCAGCGCATCGTGCAAGGCAAGCTTGGCATAGGCCAGCAGCACGGCGGTTTCAGGCCGGGTCAGGCCTTCGCCCTTGGCTTCCCGCAGAGCCAGAACAGTGTCCGACGGCAGATACTCGACGGCACGGTCCAACCGCCCTGCCTGTTCCAGCGAGCGCATCAGCTGGCGCAGCGCCGGCAGCTCGGAAGGACCGCGCGCCTCGCTGAGCGAGAGCGCGAGTGACTGCAGATAGTTGTTGCGCAACACCAGCAGCCCGACCTCGTCGGTCATGCTGGCCAACAGCGCGTTGCGTTTGTCGGCGGTCAGGCGGCCGTCGCGCTCGGGCACCGCGAGCGCAATCTTGATGTTGACCTCGACATCGGAGGTGTTGACGCCGGCCGAATTGTCGATGGCATCTGTGTTAAGCCGCACGCCATGGCGGGCCGCCTCGATGCGGCCGCGCTGGGTGGCGCCGAGATTGGCGCCTTCGCCGATCACCTTGGCGCGCAGATCCTGACCGGTGATGCGGATCGCATCATTGGCGCGGTCGCCCACCTGCGCATCGCTTTCATCCGAGGCGCGGATATAGGTGCCGATGCCACCGAACCAGAGCAGGTCCACCTGCGCTTTCAGGATCGCAATCATCAGCTCCTGCGGCGGCAGCTCAGGCTTGCTGAGGCCCAGCATGGCGCGCACTTCCGGCGAGAGCGGAATGCTCTTGGCGGCGCGCGAGAAGACGCCGCCACCTTTCGAGATCAGGCTCTTGTCATAGTCGGCCCAGCTGGAGCGCGGCAGGTTGAACATGCGCTGGCGCTCGGTAAAGCTTGAGGCCGCGTCAGGCGTCGGGTCGAGAAAAATATCGCGATGGTCGAAGGCCGCGATCAGCTTGATGGCTGGTGAAAGCAGCATGCCGTTGCCGAAGACATCGCCGGACATGTCGCCGACACCCGCCACGGTGAAGGATGTCGTCTGGATGTCCACATCCATCTCGCGGAAATGGCGCTTGACCGCTTCCCAGGCGCCACGCGCGGTGATGCCCATCTTCTTGTGGTCATAGCCCTGGCTGCCGCCGGAGGCGAAAGCGTCGCCCAGCCAATGGCCCTTCTCGAGAGAAAGCGCGTTGGCCGTGTCGGAGAAGGTCGCCGTGCCCTTGTCGGCGGCCACCACGAGATAGGGATCATCGCCATCATGGCGCACGGTGAGGGCGGGCGGCACGATGGTTTCGCCATCGAGATTGTCGGTCAGCTCCAGCAAGGTGCGGATGAAGATGCGATAGGCTTCCGTGCCCTCCGCCAGCCAGGCCTGCCGGTCGGAGGCCGGTGGCAGCTGCTTGGGAAAGAAGCCGCCCTTGGCGCCGACGGGCACGATGACGGCATTCTTGACCTGCTGCGCCTTGACCAGACCGAGCACCTCGGTGCGGAAATCCTGCGGCCGGTCAGACCAGCGCAGGCCACCGCGCGCCACCATGCCGAAGCGCAGATGCACGCCCTCGACACGGGGCGAATAGACGAAAATCTCGTAGAGCGGGCGCGGCAGCGGCAGCCCCTCGACCTTCCGGCTTTCCAGCTTGAACGAAATCGTTCCGCGCGGATGGCCATCAGCACCAAGCTGGAAAAAATTGGTACGCACCGTGGCATCAACAAGGTTGACCATGCGGCGCAGGATCCGGTCATCATCAAGGCTGGTGACGCTGACGAGTGCAGTGCCGATGGTGCTGCGGGCCTCGTGCATTGCGGTTTCGCGGGCGGTGACGCTGTGGCGTGGGTCAAACTTGGCGACAAACAGCTTCACGAGATCGGCGGCGATGCTGGCATGCCTGGCCAGTGCGTCGGCAATGTAATCCTGCGCATAGGGCGCGCCCGCCTGCCTGAGATAGCGACCCATGGCGCGCACGAGCGCGGCTTCGCGCCAGGCGAGCCCGGCCTGTGGCACGAGCAGATCAAACCGGTCGGACTCGCTGAGGCCGCGGAACTGCGCCATCAGCGCGGCCTCGATGGCCGGGTTCAGCGTCTCGACATCGATGCTGCTGCCATTGGCAGGCTCCAGCGCCATGTCGTGCAGCCAGACGCGGCCCGCATCCGCCGTCCCGGTGGGCAGGATGCGATAGGTGCGCTCGTTGACGACCGAGAAGCCCATGTTCTCGAGCAGCGGCACGCGGGCCGACAGCGCAATCGCGTCGCCGCGCGCAAAGACCTTCAGGTTGGCCCGCGTCGCCGGGTCGCCTTCGCGGCGATAGAGGCTGACCGCACGCCCCTTGTCGGCAGACAGATGCTGGAGGGTCTCGATGTCTTCCAGCGCGTCCGTCGCCGAGAAATTCTCGCGATAGGCTGCGCCAAAGGCATCGGCAAAGCGCTCGGACAGCGCGCGCGCTTTTGGTCCGGCCCGTGTAGTGTCCAGCGCATCGCGCAGGTTGTCAGCCCAGGTGCGCACGATGGCCGCGATCCCGGCTTCAAGCGTGGCGCGATCGACGCGCGGCGTCTTGCCTTCGTCGCGACCAATGACGTAGTGCGTGCGTGCCAGCGGCCCGTCCGGATAGGCGGGATAGGCAGCCGACAGGCGGCCCTGATAGATGCGCGACAGAAACTCGCCGACACGGCGGCGCACGGAAGTGTCGTACCGGTCCTTCGGGATGAACACGAGAACCGAGACAAAACGGTCAAATTCGTCAACGCGCGCCAGAGCCCGGATGCGCGGACGCTCCGTCAACTGCAGGATGTCGACAGCAAAGCCCTGCAGCATGTCGGGATCGATCTGGAACAGCTCATCGCGCGGATAGGCATCGAGCACGTTCATCAGCGAACGGCCGGAATAGCTGGCGGCATCGAAGCCGGCCTTCTTCGCGACGCGCGCCACTTTCAGCCTGAGATAGGGGATGCTGGCGGCGGTGCCGGTATAGGCATTGGAGGTGAGCAGGCCCAGAATGCGCAGCTCGCCATCCAGACGGCCATCGGGCGTGAACAGCTTCACACCGACATAGTCGAGATGGACGCGCCGGTGGACGCGGCTCTTGACGTTGGCCTTGGTGATGATGAGCGCCTGTTTCTTCTCCAGAAAGGCGCGCACTTCCGGGCTCATCACCACAAGTTCACGGCCCTTGCGCAGCACGCGCAGGTTGGGGTCGCGCAAGATGCCGAGGCCTGACGCCTCAACCGGGTTCGCCGCGACATCGCCGCCGGGGAACTGGTAGCTGCGCACGCCCAGCAATGTGAAATTGTCGGCCGTGATCCATTCGAGGAACTGGAGCGCCTCATTGACCTCGTCATCGGGCAGTGGCGGCGGGTTGTTGCGATAAGCCTGAATGACTTCGGTGATGCGCGCGCGCATGGCTGACCAGTCAGCGACGGCGACGGCGACATCGGCATAGACACGGGTGAGCCCATCAACCAGTTTCTGGCGGGCTTCAGGCCCATCGATCCGATCAAGATGGATGTGAATCAGGCTTTCGCGGCGCGAGCCCTCCGGCGCGCGGCCAGCGGCTTCGCCCGCCAGCTCCTGAAAGCTGCCATCCGCCTTTCGGGCGACAGCCAGAATGGGGTGCGCCACCAGACGGGGCTCGAAACCCTGGTCCGCAATCTCGGCCAGGGTTGAATCGAGCAGGAACGGCATGTTGTCATTGAGGATGTCGACCACAGTCACCTGCCGCTGGCGGCCATCGGCTTCGGATGCGTCATCGCGGAGCGAGATGTGAGGCGTGCCGGCTTTTCGGGTGGAGCCAAGATGCGCGAAGCTGGCCTCGGTGGCGCGTGCCAGCAGGTCAACAGGCGTCGAGGCCATATCCTCACCCACGACCCTGCCAAACAGAAACCCGGCAAAATCGGCTGGAATTGATGCCCCGGAAGCCTTGATCGCAGCCTCGACGGCCTTGAGCACTTCCGATGAACCGCCTGCTCTGCGCTGAGCCATGACGTTCTCCCCCTGTTTTAAGCCGAGCGTTCGCATGCCTGATGCTTTCTGGCAATCGGTTGCTGCAACTTTAGTCGCGGGTTTGCATGACAGTCCCATGTCAGGCCTGGCCGGAGTTGCATCCGGCAGGCGTCCGCCTATCCTGAATTTTTACAACGGGAACAGACGCGCATGAGCGAAAAACCAAAGCGAGCCGAGGCTGGCGAAAAGCCGGCGCTGCAGGATCGACCACCCGAGGTGACCGCGCTTGGACTGCCGCAAGGGGCGCTGTCGCCAGACATGCAGGCCTATCTCGCCAAATGTGACGAGAAGCTGGGCTTTGTGCCCAATGTGCTGGCGGCCTATGCCTGCGATGATGCCAAGCTGCAGGCCTTCGCGCAGCTCTATAACGGGCTGATGCTGGCGCCTTCCGGCCTTTCGAAGCTGGAGCGCGAGATGATCGCGGTCGTCGTCTCCAGCGCCAACCGTTGCTACTATTGCCTGACGGCGCATGGCGCTGCCGTGCGCCAGCTCTCGGGCGACCCTGTGCTGGGCGAGATGCTGGTGATGAATTATCGCGCGGCCAGGCTGTCTCTTCGCCATCGGGCGATGCTCGATTTCAGCTTGAAGCTGACCGAAGCGCCCATGCGGATAGAGGAAGAGGATCGTGCGAGCTTGCGCGCCGCCGGCTTCAGCAATGCCGACATCTGGGACATCGGCGCGGTGGCGAGCTTCTACAACATGTCCAACCGCATGGCGTCGGCTGTCGATATGCGCCCGAATGCGGAATATCACGCGCAGAATCGCTGATAAGTAGCGGTGAAAAAACAGCCCGCGTTTCCGCTGGCAAGGGCAAAAGAGAATGGCCAGCGCTTCCGCTGGCAGGGGTCAAAGAAAACGGCCAGCGTTTCCGCTGGCCGGTGCAGGTGGCCTCGAACTGATCGAGTGGCCCGGCTCCACCAAAACTCCGGGGGGCTGGGGGGCTGACATGTCCGAAGCATGGCGAGCCGGGCCGTCGAGGCAACATGGTGAAGAGACCATTGCAAAAGGGCCATGGCTTGACGCCTTCAAGGCGAAATTGCGGCAGTTCTGACAGATGCGTGAGCCTCTGCGGTGGTTTTCGGCATGCTTGTCAGCGCAATCAAGCCGGCGCATCATCGCAGTGCAATTGCCGAGTCAGGAGTGCCGATGAGCGAGGCCGAGATCACGGACGGGTCGACTGGAGCGAGCGTCGTCGCGCTGCCGCAAAGACCTGCACCAGCGCAGGTCACATTTGACCGTGGCGAGTTGAACCAGATTCTCAATCTCTACGGAAGAATGGTCGCAGCGGGCGAATGGCGCGACTATGCCATCGACTTCCTGCGCGAGACGGCGGTGTTCTCGATCTTCCGGCGCAGCTCCGAGATGCCGCTTTACCGCATCATCAAGAACCCCTCCCTGGCCCGCAAGCAGGGCGCCTATGCCGTGGTGACGCCAACGGGACTGGTGCTGAAGCGCGGACAGGATCTGGCGCGCGTGCTGGGCGCAATCGACAAAAGGCTGAGCGTGGTGAGATGAGCCTTTCGGAAACCGCGCGTTTGTCTGCCGGTTCGATGCTCTGATGTGCCCAAAGAAAAACCCCGGTCTTTCGACCGGGGTTTCGTGTTTCAGGCCGGACAATCAGTCCAGCTGGCTTGCAATCACTCGCGGGTGCCGAACAGGTTCATCAACATCTGGAACATGTTGACGAAGTTCAGGTAGAGCGAGAGCGCGCCGTTGATGGCGAGCTTCTGGGCCGACTGGTCGTCCAGATCCGAATAGAGATACATCTCCTTCAGGTTCTGGGTGTCGTAGGCGGTCAGGCCAGCGAACACGAGCACACCGATCGCCGAGATGGCGAAGGTCAGCATGCTGGAGCCGACAACCAGGTTCACCAGGCTGGCGATGACGATGCCGATCAGGCCCATCATCAGGAAGGTGCCCATGCCCGAGAGCGACTTCTTTGTGGTGTAGCCGAAGAGGCTGAGACCGCCGAAGGCCGCTGCCGTAACAAAGAACATCTGCACCACGCTGCCCTTCGTGAAGACGAAGAGGATCGAGGACAGCGAGAGACCCATCACGGCGGCAAACGCATAGAACATTGCGCGGGCCGAGGAGGCCGACATCTTGTCGACGCGGAACGAGAAGAACAGGATGAAGGCAAGGGGCGCCAGCATGATGACCCACTTGAGCGGGCTGACATAAAGCATCTGGCCAATCGGGGTCAGCACGCTGCGGCCGGCGACATTCTGCGCGGTGGCAACCATGTTGGTGCCCAGAGCGACCAGGCCAGAGATGGCCAGGCCTGTGATCATGTGGTTGTAGACGCCGAGCATGAAGGACCGAAGGCCCTGATCAACCTCGGCGGCACTGGCCTGGCGGGCAACGCCCGAACCCCAGACCGGGGCATTGGGGTCATAGTTGCTCATGAAACGAACCTCTGACGGAAACGGGGTTGGCAAAGACGGCTCTTCGCCGTCGCGAAGCTCCATCTGTCGCGCACATTTGTGGCGTCGATATGAAATATGTAGGCAAATGCCTGAAGGTTCAAGGGGTGGCCATGTCTAGTCGTGCAATCTCGTGCACCAGGTGCGGGTTTGGTGAACAGCCCGCGTGATTAAACAGCCATGTTTTGTGAATTGCAGGCGATGATCACTAAAGGCTTCTGAGGTGAGAGGCAGGCTTTTGCGAGAGTATTCGCAGAGTTCCCGCCAACCCGAACAGCAACGACACAAAAACTGCGCCAAAAGCCACCAGCAGAGCCCCCGTGGGGTCCGCCACAAAGGCCATCTTCATCACGCGCGTCACCACGATCCACCCGGCAAGAGCCCCCGCGACGAGCCCGAACACGGCAGCGGCCAGCCCGATGCCAGCATATTCAAGCGCATAGGCACCTATGATGCGGGCGCGGGTGGCGCCCAAGGTCTTCAGGATCATGGCGTCATACAGCCGCGCGCGCTGGCCTGCGGCCAGGGCACCCGCCAGCACCAGCAGGCTTGAGGCAATGGCCAGGCCTGATGCGCCTCGTATGGCGAGCGCCAGCTGGGCCACCACGCCATTGACAGCTTCCAGCGCATCCTTGACGCGCACGGCCGTTACTGCCGGAAACTCGCGCGCCAGATTTCGCAGCAGCAAGCCGTCTTCGCGGCGCTCGCTCGTGGGCGCGGCGCCAGCCGCCATCGGGACCGGCGTCAGTGTCGCGAGCTGGGTGTGTGGTGCGCCCGCAAAAGTGTTGGGCGAAAACACCATGACGAAATTGATGCCGAGATTGCGCCACTCGATGGTGCGCAGGTTGGCAATGCGCGCCGAGATGTTGCGGCCCAACACGTTGACAACGACCTCATCGCCGACGGTCAGCCCCAGCCCCTGCGCGATCTCGCGGTCAAAGGAGACCAGATTGCCGTCGCGATGGTCAGGCGCCCACCATTGGCCAGAGGCAATCACCGAGCCCTCCGGCAGTTTCGCGGCGTAGGTGATGCCGCGGTCACCCTCGAGGATCCAGCCGAACTGCTCTGGCGCCTTCCAGTCCTCGGCGCGGATGCCCTTCAGGCTGACAATGCGCCCGCGCATCATCGGCACGCGCTCGGTCTTTGCACCGGGGCGCTCGCGCTCGATGAAGGCGTCGAAGCGAGCCGTTTCGGTGTTGGGAATGTCGAGGAAAAAGAAACTCGGTGCCTTGTCAGGCAGGTTCTGCGTCAGCTGCCTTGTCAGTGACGTGTTGATGAAGGCCAGCGCCGAGAGCAACGCCACGCCCAGCCCCAGCGAAAGAACGAGCGCGGGCGTCAGCGCGCCGGGTCGGTGCACATTGGCCAGTGCCAGCCGTGCGGCAGGATTGTTCGGGCGTGGCAGCGCGGCCGCCAGCCGCATCAGCCCGGCAGCGACCATGCGCAGCAGCACGAAAACGGCACCCATGACGCCGATGTAAAGCAGCGCGATCTGGCGATTGTAGGAAAACAGCATGGCGACAGCCACCAGCCCGGCGAGCGCTGCCAGGAACAGCACAATGTAGATCGCACGCGGGCGGCGCAGGTCTGGCTCGATCTTGTCGCGGAACAGCGCCGAGACGGGTACATCATGGGCGCGGCCCAGAGGCAGGATCGAGAAGACCAGCGCGGTGAGGAAACCATAGAGCGCGGCAATCGCCAGCTCGTCGAGTGCAAGCGTCGGCTCGAAAGGAAGCGGCAGCACGGCACCCAGCGACCAGGCCAGCAGGTAGGGCATGGCGGCCCCCAGCAACAGCCCGATGCCGATGCCGATGGCAGCGACCAGCATCACCTCGGTCATGTGAATGGCAACCACCAGCGATCCCGGCGCGCCAACGGCTTTCAGCGTGGCGAAATCGATGCGCTTGGCCTCGACAAAACGGCGCACACCGTTGGCGACACCCACGCCGCCCACCAGAAGCGCGGTCAGACCGACCAGCGTCAGGAACTGTGTGAAGCGCTCGAGATTGCGCTGGAACTGCGGGGCGGCGTTGTCGCGCGAGCGCACCTCCCAACCGGCTTCGGGAGCCTCACGCGCGATCGCTGCCAGGGTGGTCGTGAGCGCAGCATCCGCATTGGCATTGTCCGGCAGCGTCAGGCGATAGCCCCAGCGCACCAGGCTGCCGGGCTGGATCAGCTCGGACGCGCGCAGGGCATCCTGCGACAGGATCAGGCGCGGGCCAAAGCCGACACCGGTCGCGATCTTGTCCGGCTCGGAGACGAGGGCCGCACGCAATTCGACACGTGCTTGCCCGATCAGGATGCTTTCGCCGACTGATAGCCCCAGCCGCGCCAGCAGCACGGGATCGACAATCGCGCCAAACTGGCCATCTTTCAGCGCAAGAAAACCAGATGTGGCACCTGAAGGCTCGGTGGTCAGGCTCCCGACAGAGGGATAGTCGCCATCGACAGCCTTGATCTCGACGAGGCCAGCGCCCTTGTCTCCGGCATTGGCCATGCCGCGCAGGGTTGCGATAGAGGACACCTTGCCCTGCCGTTCAAGCGCTGCGCGCTCGGCTGGCGTCGCTTCGCGGTGCGTGAGTGTGAAGGAAGCATCTCCCCCAAGGATGCGGCGGCCTTCGCGTGAAAGCCCTTCGGACAGGCCGCGCGAAGTGGAGGCAACGGCCGCAATCGCCATCACGCCCAGTGCCAGACAGGCGATGAAGACGCCAAAACCGCGAATTCCGCCGGAGAGATCGCGGATCGCCAGACGCAATGCCAGAAAAGAGCTGCGTCGCCCCTCAGGCGCGGACGGGAGCGGGTTCTTCAGCGTGCCATGCATGGGTCAGGCGCCCGTCTTCAGGGTTTCGCTCTCGATACGGCCGGAGCGCAGGCGAATCGTGCGGTCGCATTTTGCAGCAAGTGCCAGGTCATGGGTCACCAGCACCAGCGTTGCACCACGCTCGCGCTTCAGCGCAAAGAGCAGGTCGACAATGGCCGTGCCATTGCTCTCGTCGAGATTGCCAGTCGGCTCGTCAGCCACCAGAATGGCCGGGTTTGGCGCAACAGCGCGGGCGACGGCCACGCGCTGCTGCTCGCCGCCGGAGAGTTGCGAAGGATAATGATGCAGCCGGTCGCCAAGGCCGACATTGCGCAATTCTGCCTCGGCGCGGGTCAACGCGTCAGCGGCTCCGGCCAGCTCCAGCGGCAGCGCGACATTTTCGCGCGCCGTCATGGTAGGCACCAGATGGAAAGACTGGAAGACAATCCCGATGCGCCGCCCGCGAAACAGCGCGAGCTGGTCCTCGTTCAGCTGGCCGAGATCGGTGCCGGCTACGCGCACCAGTCCGGAATCGGGCCGCTCCAGCCCGGCCATCGCCATCAGCAGTGTCGACTTGCCAGAACCCGAGGGGCCGACGAGACCAACAGCCTCGCCTTCCAGAACATCAAGCGAAACACCTTTCAGGATGTGGACGCGGGCCGCTGCCCGGCCCAGACTGAGCTCGACATCCTTCAATTCGACCGCAAGGTCGCTTACATCTGTCATATGATGATCCAAACAATCCGACGTCTCGGCGCGTTCGTCAGCGTCCTGTTGCAGAAATCACGCCTTGAATCCGCTTACGCAAAGACCGGCCTTTCGGTTCCCCGTTCATATGGTCATGGCCTGTGGCCGATCCAAGGCGGGCGTCTGCTGGCCTGTCTTGCATTGCTTGTGAGTGTTTTTGCAATGGATGCGATGGCCCAGACCTCTTCCCCGACATCACGTCCGCTGAAGGTCGTTGCCTTTGGCGACAGCCTTTCGGCAGGCTATGGCCTGCCGGCTGGTGCTGCCTTCCCGGTGCAGCTGCAGGCAGCGCTGAAGGCCCGTGGCATCACCATCGAGATGACCAATGCCAGCGTCTCGGGCGATACCGCGCAAGGCGGGCTCGACCGGCTGGACTGGTCTGTGCCCGATGGCACGGATGCCGTGATCCTGGAGCTCGGCGCCAATGACGCGCTGCGCGGCTTCGACACAGCCCTCACCAAGGCCGCGCTCGATGCAACTTTGACGAGGTTGAAGGCCCGCGGCATTGCCGTACTGCTCTGTGGGATGCGCGCCCCGCCCAACCTCGGCCCCGAATATGTGGCGCGGTTTGATGCGCTTTATCGCGATCTGGCGGGCAAGCACGGGGTGATGCTCTATCCGTTCTTCCTTGAAGGCGTGGCGGGTGAGCGCCGCCTCAACCTGCCGGACGGCATCCACCCGACAGCCGAGGGTGTGAAAGTGATTGTCGAACGTATCCTGCCCGTGACAGAAGCCTTTCTGGCATCCATCAGGCCCAAACCCTGATCCTCCTTCAAACGTCATGAACCTGCGCAGGCGCTGTATCAGGCCTGCCTTGCCCGAAAGGCCGCCCCATGGAACGTCGTCGTCTTGGCCGCACCGATCTGATGGTGTCCGCAATCTGTCTGGGCACCATGACGTGGGGCCAGCAGAACACCGAGGCCGAAGGCCATGCGCAGATGGATTATGCGCTGGGCGAGGGCGTGAACTTCTTCGACACAGCCGAACTCTATTCTATTCCGCCCAAGGCAGAGACCCAAGGCTCGACCGAGCGTGTGATTGGCAGCTGGTTCAAGGCGCGGGCCAACCGCGACAAGGTCATCCTGGCGACCAAGGTGATCGGACGTTCCGAAAACCGCTGGTTCCGCGATGATGGATCCGAGGGCCGCGTCACACGGGCACAGATTTTCGAGGCGGTGGACAAGAGCCTGACGCGGCTCCAGACCGATTACATCGATCTCTACCAGTTGCATTGGCCGGAGCGGCCCATGCCGTGGGGCTCCAACCCCACGCGGACGAAGCCCGGCATGTTTGACAATGCTGCAGATGAAACCGCGATCGGCGTGCAGCTGGACGCCTTTGGCGAGTTGGTGAAGGCCGGCAAGATCCGCCATTTCGGCCTGTCGAACGAAAGTGGCTGGGGCACGATGCAGTTTGTGCACGAGTCTGCCGTCGCCGGGCGGCCGCGTCCACAATCGATCCAGAACGCCTACAACCTGCTCAACCGTACCTTCGAGACGGCGCTGGCCGAAATCGCGATGCGCGAACAGGTGGGGCTCCTGGCTTATTCGCCGCTGGCGCAGGGTGTGCTGACGGGGAAATACCTGGATGGTGCCCGGCCAGCAGGCGCCCGCAACACGCTGTTCAACCGTGGCCAGCGCTACGAGACGCCGGGTGCGGAAGAGGCCGTGCGCGCCTATGTGGCTTTGGCGCGCGAGTTCGGGCTCGATCCGGCGCAGATGGC
>JANMMX010000073.1:0-2159 GCA_031373605.1 Allobosea sp.
CATGTCGAGCAGGCCACGTCCCGGCAGGAAATCGCCACTTTCAAGGTCGGCTTTGGCGCGATGCTCGGCAGGCGTCACCGGATCGGCCAGCCGCGCCAGCAACGCCGCCTTCAAGGCCTCGGGCTCGGTTGCCAGCGCAGCCAGGTCGCCATAGTCAGCCACGCTGACCGTGTCGAAATGGCCCGTCAGCAGCACCGTCTCGCGGCCATGCCCGCGCACCAGCACTGCCAGACAGGTGCGCTTCAGCGGATCTCCGTCGGCCTCGATCAGCCAGCACGTGGCCTCGCGCAGGGCCTTTGAAGCTGTCATTTTCTCGCGCAGCAATCCGGGCAAAGCTTGCTCGCCCGTGCTGCCTGTCACCGAGGGCTGGCGTGTGAGCCAGAGTGACCACGCACGTGCGCTGGAGGACAGGTTGTCTGTGAGCATGTCCGAATCCCCGTGACAAAGCGCAAGGCCCTGCTCTAGCGCAGGCGGCGCGTGGCGTCCTCGATCCAGCGGCATACCGCATCGACGCTGGACGCGTGCCGCCGCGCAGGATGCACCAGCATGAAGATATCGCGCTGCACCAGCTTCGCAGCTCGCGCTTGCTGCACAAAGCGCGGATCGCTTGCCGCCATGATGTCAGGCAGCATGAGGCTCGCTCCCGTCGCAAGCGCGGCCTCGCTCAAAACATCGAGACGGTTGGCGCGCAGCACAATCGGTGCATTGGGCCTGAGTTGCTGCAAGGCCAGCATCTCCGGCAGATGTGACAGGCTCTCGTCATAGCCGACAACTGTGCCCGTCCGGTCGCTGTTAACAGGCGCGTAAAGTGCAAACTGCACACACCCAAGCCGCCGCATCAGCGCCACATCATCACGCGGCATGGCAAAACGGACCGCGATGTCAGCCTCGCGCTGCTCGATGCTGATGCTCCGATCTTCGGCGCCAAGATCAAGCGCGATGCCAGGATGCGCCTTGTGAAAATCCCCCATCGCGGGCGCCAGCACATGGCTGAGGAAGAAACCAAGGCTCGAGACCCGCACGCGGCCAGCCAGCTCGACTTTCGAGCGGTTCAGCGCCGCCTGCGCGGTGCCGGCAACCTCAGCCATCTGCACGAGAGGCGCCAATGCCGCCGAAAGCAGCGGGGTGGGCCGCAACCTGCCCGCAATGCGGTCAAACAGCGGGCTACCCAAGCGCTGCTCGATCCGCGCGAGGCGACGCGAGGCCGTTGTCTGGTCAATGCCAAGCGCGCGCCCGGCTGCACTCAGCGTCCCAGCCTTCGCGAGCAAGCCAAGCAGCTGGAGATCAGCCCATTCCAGATCTGCACTCATGCAGGTTCACTTTCAATAGTTGCAGATTTTCCTGCATAAACGCAGGATTTAAGTTGAAGCACAAGTCCTTCAACACGGAGCTTCGCCATGCCCAAGACCAGTCGCACCCCCCAAACCCTGTTCGCGCTTTCAGGGCGCATTCCGCCAGTCGCTCACCTTCAGCACGCCACGCTCGTGCTGATCGATTGCCAGAACGAGTATGTCGATGGCGCGCTGCCGCTGGCCGGCATTGAAGATGCCTGTGCGCAAGCGGCCCGCCTGTTGCAGGCGGCGCGGCACCTCAAGGCGCGCATTGTCCATGTCGCTCATCGTGGCGCGGCCGGTGGCATGTTTGATCGCGCGGCCCAGGGTGGCCGATTCATTGATCCGCTGACACCAGGAGGGGACGAGGTGGTCGTCGAGAAGCCGCGCCCCAATTCGTTCTCGGGCACCGAGCTGGAAGCGGCTCTTGGCCCGGCAGGCACACCACTGCTTCTTGCTGGCTTCATGACGCATATGTGCATTTCATCGACCGCACGCGCGGCGCTCGATCTCGGCTGGCCCGTCACCATTGCAGCAGACGCCTGCGCCACGCGCGACCTGCCCCGGCCGGGCGGAGGCATCATCCGCGCAGCTCAATTGCACGAGGCAGAACTGGCGGCGCTGTCAGATCGCTTTGCCGCGATTGCGGACACCCAGGCGATCCTCGACCTGTCTTGAGGCCGACCGGCCATGCCGAACACAGGGCTTGCGCATCAGGCCGCTGGCGGACATGTTTGTGACAGTCCGTCATTTTGCTTTCGAGGCCTATCCTGCGGCTCATGAAAAAGCCTGTCCTGCTGATCCTGCATCAGGAACATTCGCTGCCCG
>JANMMX010000093.1:0-4169 GCA_031373605.1 Allobosea sp.
GGCTGGATCGCGACCGAGCTGACCCGGCCGCTGCAGGAAGATGCCACCCGTTCCGCCCCCATCCTTGCCCGCACGCCGATGGCGCGCTGGGGCATGCCGGATGATGTGGGCGGGCCGATCCTGTTCCTGCTCTCGCCCGAGGCGCGCTTTGTCACAGGCACCATCCTGCCGGTTGACGGCGGCTACCTCACTGTCTGAACATCGCTCTCTGTTGTTGAAGGATTGCCGCCATGAACAAGATCAGCCCCATCCCGGTCGCCGCCAGCGAGGCCGAGCGCTGGATGCCCTATCGCCATCCGCAGCCGCAGGATTCACCGCCCGAGCTGGTGGTGCCCGATGCCATCCCCAAGGATGAGCGGCTCTGGGTGCCGGTGGATGACAATGTCTGGTTCCGCCCGCTGCTCCTGTCCGCCAGCCGGGGCTACTGGGTCAACCTGCTCAAGGTGCGCCGTGCCGGCGTTCTCTCGCGCCACCGCCACCCGCAGCCGGTGCATGGCTTTGTGCTGAAGGGCACCTGGCGCTACCTGGAGCATGACTGGGTCGCGACCGAAGGCGCCTATGTCTATGAAGCGCCGGGCGAGACGCACACGCTGGTGGTCGATCCCGATGTGGAAGAGATGATCACCATGTTCCAGGTCAATGGCGCGATGATCTATGTCGATCCCGATGGCAAATGCCTCGGCTATGACGATGTCTTCACCCGCATCGACAAATGCCGCGCCCATTATGCCAGCAACGGCCTGGGCGCGGGGTTCGTCGATCAGTTCATCAGGTAGAGGTGAAGATCAGCCCACCTGCAACCACTGGGCAAAGCGGTAGTAGAGCGGCAGGCCGATCAGCAGGTTGAACGGGAACGTCACGCCCAGTGACGCGGTGAGATAGATGCCGGGGTTGGCCTCCGGCAGGGCTGCACGGCAGGCCGCTGGCGCGTCGATATAGGAAGACGAGGCACAGATCGCACCCAGAACGAAGGCGCCGCCAACGCTGAGCCCGGCCATTGTGCCCAGCCAGACACCGGCGAAACCCCAGACCAGCGGCGACAGGATGGCAAAAACCGTCATGAACCGCCCGACGGCCGCAAAGCCCTTGATCTGACGCGCCGCCGTCATGCCCATCTCGAGCAGGAACAGCATCAGGATGCCGCGAAACAGGCCCTCGTAGAAGGGTGATATCTGGCCCCACTGGCCGTCAGTGGCCAGGGCGCCAATGGTCATGCCACCGGTCAGCAGCAGAATACCGCGGCCCCGCAGCGTGTCGGTCATGATGGTGCCAAGGCTGCCCCTGCCGTTCTGTCGACCGAGCGACCAGCGTGCCAGCAAAAGCGCAATGATGACACCCCATTCCATCAGCGCCACAACCGCAGTGAGATAGCCCTCGCTCGGTGTGTTGGCTGCCTTGGCGAAAGCCACCGCTGCAAAGAACGTGACCGAGGAGACAGAGCCGTAATGGGCGGCAACTGCCGCGGCATTGGCCGCATCAAAACGCCCGATCCGCCGCATCACCATGAATGTGGCGACAGGGATCAGCACCGTCAGAAACACAGCGACACCCAGAAGCCCAGCGATGTCCGACAGATTGGCCTTGGCCAACTCGCGTCCGCCAGTCAGGCCGATGGAAAACAGAAGATAGATCGAGAGCAGCTTCAGCACCGCTTCCGGCAACTCCAGTTCGCTCTTGATGAAACCCGCCACCGCGCCCAGCGCAAAGGCCAGTACGATGGGAGACAGCATATTCGTTATCAGCAGATCAAAGCCCGGCATAACGCCCTCCAGCCACAAAAGAACGACTGACCGGCTAGGTGGAGCGATATGATTTGACAAATTGATTACAGGACTTGTTATGATTGCAAAATCAAATGACAAGGTCTTGCCATGCCCAACGCCGCGACATCCGGTCTGCGCAACGTCGATCTCGATTTACTGCGCTGCTTCGTGACCATTTCCGATGCTGGTGGCTTCACGCGGGCGTCCGAGCGGCTGCTGCGCACGCAATCCACCATTTCGCTCCAGCTCAAGCGGCTGGAGGATGGCCTGGGCCGCCGCCTTTTCGACAGATCCCCGCGGCTGTTGCGTCTGACGCCAGATGGCGAAACCCTGCTGCCAGATGCGCGCGCGCTGCTCGCCATGCACGATGCGATGATCGCCCGTCTCTCCGAGCCTGCGATGGAGGGCGTGGTGCGGCTGGGCACGCCAGAGGATTTCGCCACTGCGCACCTTCCGGGCGTGCTGGCGCGCTTTGCCGCCGCCCATCCCTCTGTTGCACTGGAGGTGACATGCGATCTGACACTGAACCTGATGGCGCGTTTCCGGGCTGGTGAATTCGACCTTGTGCTGGTCAAGCGCGAACCGATGGCGGAAGCCGCAGGCATGCGGGTCTGGCGCGAGCCGCTGGTCTGGGTCGCCAAGGGGGCAACCGCAACCTCGGACACCACACCCCTGCCGCTGGTCGTTTCGCCCGATCCATGCGTCTATCGCAAACGGGCCACTGATGCGCTTGATCGGGCAAGCCGCAGCTGGCGCATCGCCTACACTTGCGGCTCGCTTGCCGGTACTTTGGCAGCGGTGAAAGCAGGCCTCGGCGTGGCCGTGCTGCCCAAGGAAATGGTGCCGCAGGGCTTTGTCATCATTGATGGCGGGCTGCTGCCGGATCTGCAGGACACTGAAATCGCGCTGATTTCTGCAGCAACATCAAGCCTGCCGGTCAAGCGCCTCGCAACCCACATCATGCGAAGTCTCGAACAGGCAGAGGCTTGACCCGTCAAGGGGCAACGATCAGCGGCCGAGCTTGGCCATTTCGACGGCGGCGCGCAGCTCGATATGGGCGAGGATATCGTCAAGGCGAGGATCGTCGGTTGCTTCACGGCGCGCGTTGAGCAAAGTCCTGATCCGGTCAAGATCGGCACCGCTGACGCGGCCTGACAGGAGCGCGGCTTTCAGTTGATCGAGACCATCAAGCAGTTCCTGCCCACGCTTGGTCTGGCGCTTGCGGCGCTCCTGCGTGCCCTCATTGGCCTGCAGCGCCACCAGCGTGTCCAGCGGGCCCGCCATGCTGACAGGGCCTGAGCGCGCTGGCGCATCGGGCTTGCTCGCCGTCGGCAACTGAAAGCCAGCGCCGGCCTGATTGGGTCTTGCCTGGGAAGGAGCCGGCGCATTCTGCACTGGCCCGCGCGGATCGATGCGGAACATGGCGGCTTTCGCGAGCGTTTCTGGGAGCTTCACTAGAGCCAGACAAGGTTAACAAGGCCTTAACCACCCGGCAAAACCTGCCGGGCACATGGCAGAATCGGCCCGAAGATCTCGAAAATCACATTGTCTGCATAAGATTATCCAACTGATTTTGCTCAGCTATTTTTAATTCAGGTGTTGGCATAGCCCTCGCAAGGGCCTTGGCATGATGACATCACGTTCAAGTGCCCTCATGTTCCGTCTTGCCGCTCTTGGCCTGCTGGCGAAGCTGTCGCTGGTGCTGGCCCTGCTGGCAGCAGCCCTGTTTGCGCCGACACCGGCCTCTGCCCTGTCGCGCATCAAGGACCTGGCCTCGGTTGAAGGCATCCGCGCCAACCAGATTTTGGGCTATGGCATCGTCGTTGGCCTCAATGGCACGGGCGACACGCTGAACAACGCGCCCTTCACCAAGCAGTCGCTGCAGGCAATGCTGGAGCGGCTCGGCGTCAACACGCGCGGCGCCAACCTGCGCACCGCCAATGTCGCAGCTGTCATGGTCACCGCCAATCTGCCGCCCTTCGCAACCCAGGGCACGCGCATCGACATCACAGTCTCGGCGCTGGGCGATGCCAAGTCGCTGCAGGGCGGCACGCTGCTGGCAACACCGCTGCTGGGCGCCGATGGCGAGGTCTATGCCGTCAGTCAGGGTTCAGTCGCCATTTCCGGTTTCTCGGCCGAAGGCGAGGCCGCCAAGATCACGCGCGGCGTGCCGACGGTTGGCCGCATCGCCAATGGTGGTCTGGTCGAGCGCGAGATTGATTTTGCCCTCAACAAGCTCAAGACGCTGCGCCTTTCGCTGCGCAACCCGGACCTGACCACCTCGCGCCGGATTGCAGCCGCGATCAATGATTTCCTCGGCATGGATTCTGCCGAGCCTACCGATCCTTCCACGGTCGTTCTCCAGATCCCGCCCAAATATCAGGGCAACATGATCCGCCTGCTGAC
>JANMMX010000105.1:0-1600 GCA_031373605.1 Allobosea sp.
AAGACGCCAGAGCCATTCCAGCATGATGCAGATGTTGCATCAGCTGGCGCGGCTTGCCCTTCAGAAAGCGATCTGCACTTTCATCGCACGCGCCCGGTCGCCCGCCAGCTCGAAGGCCTCGACCGCACGATCCATCGGCAAGGTCGCCGTCAGCAGCGGCGACAGGTCGATGCGGCCGGAGCCGATCAGGTCGACAGCCTGCGCAAACTCCTCATGGAAGCGGAACGTGCCGCGCAACTGGAACTCCTTCGCCACCAGCGTGTTGATCGGCAAGGTGAAGGTGCCACCAAGGCCCACCTGTACGATGACGGCACCAGGCCTCAGCACATCGAAGGCACCAACCAGCGCATACTGGTTCCCAGACGCCTCGAACAGCACATCGAAATGGCCCTTTTCCGCGCTGTAGGGCGTCATCACCGCAGGGTCGGCAACCACGTTGACGGCCCGCGTCGCGCCCAGCTTCAGCATGGTGGCCAGCGGCGCATCGACGACATCGGTGGTGACAATCTCGGCGGCACCCGCCACGCGCGCAGCCACCACACACAAGGCACCGATGGGCCCGGAACCTGTGACCAGCACCTTCTTGCCCAGCAGCGGCCCGGCCTGCCTGGCTGCATGCAGGCACACCGCCAGCGGCTCGGCAAAAGCGGCCTCGGCGGCACTGACATGATCGGCCACCTTCACCGCCTGATGCTCGGTGATGACCAACTGTTCGCGGAAGCCACCCTGCACATGCGGGAAGCGCATGGCGCTGCCGAAAAAGCGCATGTCCAGACAATGCTGCTGCGCGCCCGTCTGGCAATAGCGGCACTGGCCGCAGGGACGGCTTGGATTCACGGCCACCCGGTCACCCGGCTTCACGCGCGTGACCTCGGCACCCACCGCCTCGACACGACCGGCAATCTCATGGCCCAGAACCATGGGCTCGCGCAGGCGGATCGTGCCGAAACCGCCATGCTGGTAATAATGCAGGTCAGAGCCACAGATCCCGCCTGCCTCGATGCGAACGCGCACATCTGTTGCGCCCAGCGCCGGAGTTTCGACGGTCTCGACCCTGAGATCACGCTCGGCATGGATCACGACAGCACGCATGGTCTTGGTTCTCCACAGGTTTGAATTCACAGTCCGAACGTCACGGCACGTCTTGCCTTGATCCGGCGGATCAATGACAAGCAGCATAACGATGGCGCTTGACTCCATCTGTGGCCCAAACCTTCCATCGGAGCAAACCCATGGCCCAAAATCATGTCGCATGACCTGTTCGATCTGACCGGGCGCACAGCCCTCATCACCGGCTCGGGCCAGGGCATTGGCCTCGCCATGGCAGAGGGTCTGGCGGAGGCTGGCGCCCATGTGGTGCTGAACGGGCGCGACGCGGCCAAGCTCGACAACGCCGCAAACCGCCTGCGCGAGGCCGGACACAAGGTCAGCACAGCGCCTTTTGACGCGACCGACCAACAAGCGGTCGTCACCGCCATCGACAGGATCGAGGCCGAGACCGGCGGGATCAACATTCTCATCAACAATGCCGGCATGCAGAAGCGCGCGCCCTTCATCGAGTTTCCAGCAGCCGACTGGCACCAGATGATCGCGACCAACC
>JANMMX010000123.1:0-5909 GCA_031373605.1 Allobosea sp.
CTGCGCTCCTTCGTGCTGCCAGGTGGCACGCCAGCCGCAACCTACCTCCATCTGGCCCGCACCGTCAGCCGCCGTGCCGAGCGCATGATGGTCGAATTGTCACAGGTCGAGGGCGAAAGCGTTGCCGATCCGGCACTGAAATACATCAACCGCCTGTCGGACTTCCTGTTCGTCGCCTCGCGCTATCTCAACGCCAAGGCACAGGGCGATGTGCTCTGGGTGCCGGGCAAGAACCGGTAACCGGCTGTTGACGCTCCGCTGCACGGGGGACTGAGCAAATGTTCATGCCCCTGCATGACGGCGTGCCGATGCGCTATCTGCGCCAGCCCACGATCACCTACACGCTGATTGTTTTTTGCGTTCTGGTCTTCGGCTGGCAGGCGCTCGACCCTTCCGAGGCGCGCGGCATGGCGGTCGCTGCCGGATTTGGCATGATCCCCTCTGTGCTGTTTGGCCAGGCAACGCTCTCGGCCGAACTGGTGCAGGTGCCGGCTCCGCTCTCGGTCATCACCAGCATCTTCCTGCATGCCAGCATGATGCATTTGCTGGGAAACATGCTGTTTCTCTGGGTCTTTGGCGACAATGTCGAGGATGCGATGGGGCATGTTCGGTTTCTGCTGTTCTTCCTGATCTGCGGCATGGCCGGTGCACTCGCCCATGCTTTCGTCAATCCGGGTTCGCAGCAGCCGCTGATCGGCGCCTCCGGCGCAATCTCCGGCGTCATCATGGCCTATCTGATGCTCTATCCGCAGGTGCGCATCTGGGGACTGGCCTTCAAGGCCATTCCGCTGCGCATTCCGGCGCTCTGGGCCATTGGTGCCTGGATCAGTGTCCAGATCGTGCAGGCCTTCATCCTGAAGGAGGGCCAGGTCGGCTGGTGGGCGCATCTGGGTGGCCTCGGCGCGGGCCTGGTCCTGACGCCGCTTTTTATCCGCCGAGAGGTGCGTCTCTTTGGTCGCGGTGCGCCAATGCAGCCCTGAATGCGCGCGCCCGAGACCATGCGCGGCGTTGACAACGGCAAACCCTGATCGCTACGGTTCGCACCGCAACAACACGAGTGAACCTCGCGTCTTTGGGCCTGCATTGGCCCCGGACGCGCAAGCTTCCAAGCTCCTTCCGGATGGTGGATGACGATGAAGATCCTGGTGCCCGTCAAGCGGGTCGTTGACTACAATGTGAAGATCCGGGTCAAGGCCGACGGGTCAGGCGTGGAAACCGCCAACGTCAAGATGTCGATGAACCCGTTCGACGAGATTGCCGTCGAAGAGGCGATCCGTCTGAGGGAAGCCGGCAAGGCCACCGAGGTCATCGCGGTTTCGATTGGCCCGGCCCCGGCCGGCGAGACGATCCGCACGGCGCTCGCCATGGGCGCTGATCGCGGCATCCTGGTGAAGACCGATGCCACAATCGAGCCGCTGGCTGTGGCCAAGATGCTGAAGGCGCTGGTGGCGCAAGAGGGTCCTGGCCTGGTCATTCTGGGCAAGCAGGCCATCGATGACGATGCCAACCAGACCGGCCAGATGCTGGCGGCACTTCTGGGCTGGCCGCAGGGCACTTTCGCCTCCAAGGTTGTGGTCGGTGAAGGGTCGGTTGACGTGACGCGCGAGGTCGATGGCGGCCTGCAGACGGTTGGCCTCAAGCTGCCAGCCATCATCACCACCGATCTGCGCCTGAACGAGCCGCGCTATGCCTCGCTGCCCAACATCATGAAGGCGAAGAAGAAGCCGCTGGATGAAACCTCGCCTGAGGCGCTCGGTATCGATGTGACGCCGCGTCTCAAGGTGCTCAGCACGGAAGAGCCGCCCAAGCGCTCATCCGGCATCAAGGTAGCGTCCGTGGCCGAACTGGTCAGCAAACTCAAGAACGAAGCGGGAGTCCTGTGATGGCCACTCTTCTGATTGCAGAACATGACAATGCCTCGATCAAGGAAGCGACAGCCAAAGCGCTGACGGCTGCCACAGCTTTGGGCAAGCCCGTGCATGTGCTTGTCGCGGGTTCGGGCTGCAAGCCGGCTGCCGAGGCCGCCGCGAAGCTGGCTGGCGTCGCCAAGGTGCTGCTGGCGGATGATGCCGCCTATGGCCATGCACTGGCCGAGAACGTTGCCGATCTCGTCGCCGGCCTGGCAAGCAGCTACGACAACATTGTCGCGCCCTCCACCACCTCGGGCAAGAATGTGCTGCCACGCATCGCGGCCCTGCTCGATGTGATGCAGATCTCGGACGTGATGAAGGTGGTGTCGCCTGACACATTCCAGCGCCCGGTCTATGCCGGTAACGCCATCCAGACCGTGCAATCCATGGACGCCAAGAAGGTGCTGACCGTGCGCACCGCCTCGTTTGCTGCTGCAGGCTCAGGCGGCTCGGCCCCGGTCGAAGCGGTTGCCGCCAAGGCGGCTTCTGGCCTCGCCAGCTTCAAGGGCGAGGAAGTGGCCAAGTCTGACCGGCCGGAACTCGCATCTGCAAAGATCATCGTCTCGGGTGGCCGTGCGCTCGCCTCTGCCGAGAATTTCGGCAAGGTGATCGAGCCTGTAGCTGACCGGCTTGGCGCTGCCATGGGTGCCTCGCGCGCCGCGGTCGATGCGGGCTATGCTCCGAATGACTGGCAGGTGGGCCAGACCGGCAAGGTTGTGGCGCCTGATCTTTACGTCGCCGTCGGCATTTCAGGTGCCATCCAGCATCTGGCGGGCATGAAGGATTCCAAGGTGATTGTCGCGATCAACAAGGACGAGGAGGCCCCGATCTTCCAGGTCGCAGATTATGGCCTCGTCGGTGACCTGTTCACGCTGATGCCGGAGCTTGACGCCGAGCTTGCCAAACTGGGTCGCTGACGGCCACATTGTCGTGCTGGCGACATGAAGCGCCACCACATTCCCTTGTCTTTCTGCTGCGCCGAGGAGCCGCGTACCGTCCATGGGCCATGAGATCAGGAAAATCGGCATTGTTGGCGCGGGCCAGATGGGCAGCGGCATCGCGCATGTCGCCGCCGCCGCAGGCTTTGACATCTGCCTGCATGATGTCGCCGAAGAGCGCATCACGGCGGCACTCGCCACGATCAATGGCAACATGCAACGCCAGGTGGCCAAGGGTGCACTGACAGAAGAGGCCCGCCAGAGCGCCTTGCAGCGCATTGTCGCCGCACCGGCTGTCGAAGGCCTGGGCGATTGCGATCTCGTGATCGAGGCCGCAACCGAGAATGAGGAAGTAAAGCGCAAGATCTTCACGTCGATCTGCCCGCACCTCAAGCCTGAGGCGATGCTGGCCTCGAACACGTCGTCGATCTCGATCACGCGCCTCGCTGCCGCAAGCGACCGGCCCGAGCGCTTCATCGGCATCCATTTCATGAACCCGGTCCCGCTCATGCAGCTCGTCGAGCTGATTCGAGGCATCGCGACCGATGACCCGACGTTTGAGTCGGCCAGGACGTTCATTGGCCAACTTCACAAGACAGTGACTGTGTCGGAGGATTTTCCGGCTTTCATCGTCAATCGCATCCTGCTGCCGATGATCAACGAGGCCGTCTACACGCTCTATGAGGGCGTCGGCTCGGTCGAGGCGATCGACACCGCAATGCGTCTGGGCGCCAACCATCCGATGGGACCGCTGCAGCTGGCTGACTTTATCGGCCTCGACACCTGCCTGTCCGTGATGCAGGTGCTGCATGATGGCCTGGCCGACTCGAAATACCGCCCCTGCCCGCTTCTGGTGAAATATGTCGAAGCCGGCTGGCTGGGCCGCAAGACCAAGCGCGGCTTCTATGACTATCGCGGCGAAAAGCCGATGCCGACCCGCTAGGCGCCGCGCGAAACCTGCACATGCAGTTTCTGTAAAACAGACCTGCCGTCTTCACATTTTTGTCGTGACGCGCTTAGATACTGGCATCGTAGGGATTCGATTGTCTGTGCCGAAAGCGGAGGCGTTGCGGATTGAGCGTCCATGTTCCACCGATCTTGACGCCGGAGGGTTGTCCGGCGCTTGTCCTCAATGCGGATTTTCGCCCGTTGAGCTATTACCCGCTTTCGCTCTGGGGCTGGCAGGATGCGATCAAGGCGGTCTTCATGGACCGGGTCAACATCGTCTCCGAATATGACCTCGCCATCAAAAGCCCCAGCTTCCAGATGCGGCTGCCTTCGGTCGTCTCGCTGAAAACTTACATCAAGCCATCACGCACGCCCGCCTTCACCCGTTTCAACGTGTTCCTGCGTGACCGCTTCAGTTGCCAGTATTGCAACGCGCGCGACGATCTCACCTTCGACCACGTGATCCCGCGCTCGAAGGGCGGCCTGACCACCTGGGAAAATGTGGTGGCTGCCTGCTCTCCCTGCAACCTGCGCAAGAGCGACCGCATGCCCGCCAAGGCCGAGATGTTTCCGGCCCAGAAGCCCTATGCGCCCACGGTCAACGACCTGCACCGCAACGGCAAGCTCTTCCCGCCCAACTTCCTGCATGAAAGCTGGATGGACTATCTCTACTGGGATTCCGAGCTCGAGCCCTGAGATTTCAGGCTCGCAGCAGCATTTCAGGCTTGCAGCAGCCTGGCGCGTGCCCGCACCAGCCCCACAGTCGCGAGCGCTGCAAGCCCCAGCGAGGCCAGGGCATTCCAGCCCGCAAGTGACAACCCAAGAAAGCGCCAGGCGGCTTCCGTACAGGACACCACGCGTGCCTTGTCGAGTTGCTTCAGGAAATCCTGCACGCCGCCTGCTGCCGGAGCTGGTTTGCCGGCGCAATCATTTGGGCCGGCAAACCAGCCCCATTCCACGCCGGAATGATAGACACCAAGGCCGACGCTCCAGAGCATCAGGCCAGCAATCGCCAGCAGCGCGGTGACCACGATCGTTTGTGCCGTCGGCATGCGCCGCGCCAGCAGACACCCTACGGCAACCGCCATGGCGGCATAATGCGGCTGGCGCTGCTCCAGACAGAGTTTGCAGGGCAGCAGGCCCATCGCCTTCTCGAACCACCAGGCGCCCGCGATCAGCATGCCGCAGGCCAGGCCCAGCGTCACGACCAAAGCCGCAGGGTCGCGTGTCAGGCGGTCCAGCAAGGTGCCCCGCTTGGCTATCGCCATTGCCACCATCCTCCAGCTGACAAGGCCTGCACCAGCTGGCCGTCAACGCACTCCGTCACAGCAGATATTTCACCAGCACAAAGCCGCCAACCACACCGGCAGCCACCAGACCCAGCAGCAGGCCAAGCCGCTGCTCGATAAATCCCCTGATCTCGACACCATAGCGATGGATCAGCGCAGCGATCAGGAAAAAACGCATGCCACGCGTAATGATTGACAGCACCACGAACCAAAACAGGTTGTATTCCGCAATACCGCTGGCAATGGTCACGATCTTGTAGGGAATGGGAGTCAGACCCTTGATCAGGATGATCCAGTGGCCCCACTCTTGATAGAGCGCGCGGAACGTCTCGATTTTCTGACCGTAGCCATACACCCCGACCAGCCAGACACCCAGCGTGTCATAGAGCAGCGCACCGATCGCATAACCCAAAAGCCCGCCGAGCACGGACGTGACCGTGCAGATGGCGGCATAGGTGTAGGCCTTCTCCGGTCGTGCCAAAGCCATGGGGAGAAGCACGACATCAGGCGGGATGGGAAAGAACGAGCTTTCCGCGAAAGACACCGCGCCCAGCGCCACAGGCGCGCGCGGGCTCGCAGACAATGACAGAGTCCAGTGGTAGAGGCGTCTAAACATGCCCCGCTTTGGCGCGCCGCCAAGCAATTGTCCAGTCGGCAGCATCAATGCAATCGTCAAGACGGCAACAGCGTTGACCTCACCCCGCCGCGACCGCTAGAGAGATATGATCCTGGCAACAGGGCCCCTGTGGCGGAATTGGTAGACGCGTCCGACTCAAAATCGGATTCCGCAAGGAGTGCTGGTTCGATTCCGGCCAGGGGCACCA
>JANMMX010000166.1:0-25739 GCA_031373605.1 Allobosea sp.
CGGCGTGACCGTCAACATGACGTTTGATCCGCCGTGGGATCAGTCGCGCATGTCGGACGAAGCCCGCGTCGCGCTCGACATGTGGTGAGCGCTCAGGACGCCTGAACGCCAACGCCAGCCGCTGACTCGCAGACCAGCCGCCACGTCTCGGCATCGACCGGGATGCCGTCGCGAGACCGTATAACCCGCGTCTCGCGCTCGATGTCTCCGGGCGCCCGCACCTTGTCTGTGCCCGCGCGGGGTGCGGCACTGCGCACAAAATCAGCGAGCATCGCTGTGCGTGCATCCTGGCCTTCGGTGTCCGGCGACAGGCGCGCGGGATCGATGATGATGCCGAAGAGCGAGTTGATGATCCACGTCTTGCGTGGGGTCTCCGGCATGGTCGGCCCGTTCGACAAACCTGCTGACAGGATTTCAGCAATGAGCGCGATGCCTGCGCCCTTGTGATCGCCGAAAGGTAGCAGCGCTCCCAGAGGCGCATCGAACACGCAAGCCGGGTCTGTGCTGCTCTTGCCCTCATGGTCGATCAGGTAGCCCTCAGGCACCGGCACACCCTTGTTGAGCGCCACGCGGGCCTTGCCATGCGCCATGCGGCTTGTGGCAAAATCGAGGATCAGGGGCTCCTTTCCGCAGGGCACTCCCATCGCGTGCGGGTTGGTGCCCCAGCGCGCCTCGCGACTGCCATGCGGCGCCACAATGGGTGGCCGCCCGGTCACGTTGACCCAGAACATCGAGACAAGCCCTTCCGCTGCCGCGATCTCGGCGTAATGGCCGATGCGACCGACATGATGGGCATTGACCAGATTGACGATAGCAACGCCGCCAGCCTTCGCCATCGTGCAGGCCTGGCGGGTGGCTGCATTGGCAGCCGGCTGGCCAAGTGCGACATGCGCATCGATCACCAGAAAAGGTGCGGCATTGATCTTTGTTTCCAGCCTGGCTGTCGGCAGCAGCAGGCCCTCAGTGTGCGCGTTCATGTAAAGCGGCAGCATCCCGATGCCGTGGCTGTCATGGCCAGAGAGATTGGCGAGCACGAGATGCTCGGCCGTCTCTTTTGCATCTGACGCTGACCAGCCCGCCGCTTCAAATGTGGCCGCTGCCAGCTTGTGCAGGTCAGCAGGTGCGTGGTTGCGGGCAAGGTTGGCAGGGGACGTCGTCATGCTTGGCTTTCTCCGGCGTTGAATGGCTGCACCATAGCGAACCCGAACCGCGCTCCGATGCAAGCCAAAAGCGTGTGCGCCACGGCGATAGGGCCAATGCTGAACGCGCTCTCGACGTGGAGGCCATGAATGCTTATGTCTTCTGGTATCGTTTTGCTTCGCCGGGCCTTGAACCCGGTTATGGAGGCCTGTGAATGTTCTCGATCCCCGGAATGAAGGTCATCTCCCTGACCGATGCCGCCGCCGCGCGCGTGCGCGAAATTGTTGCGAAATCTCGGCTGGATGAGCCCGAGAAGCCAGCCATCGGCCTGAAGGTCGGGGTCAAGAAGGGCGGTTGCGCCGGCATGGAATACACCTTTGCGCTCGCCCATGAGGCCGCCAAGGGGGATGATGTTGTCGAGGACAAGGGCGCCACGGTCGTCGTTGATGCCAAGGCCGTGCTGTTCTTGCTGGGCACGGAGCTTGATTTCAAGTCGGATCGCTTTGCCTCGACGTTCGTGTTCAAGAATCCGAACGAAGTGTCGGCCTGCGGCTGTGGTGAGTCGGTCTCGATCAAGCCAGTTGGCGCTGAAGGGCAGCCTGCAGGCGCCTGAGCTTTTTGTGGACGCCAGCGACATCAAGGAACTGTTTGCGCCGGCGATGCCGGTGCGCTGTCGCAGGATGTTCGGTGGGCACGGTGTTTATGATGGCGATCTGATGTTCGGGCTGGAAATCGAGGGCGAGGTCTTCCTCAAGTCTGACGCGCAAAGCATCGACGCTTTCAAGGCAGCCGGATCACGCCCCTTCACCTATGACAAGTCAGGCAAGGCAACAGTGGTCCTGTCGTATTGGCTTTTGCCCGAGGCCGCACGCGATGATGACGATGCCTTGCGGGTCTGGGTCAGGCTTGCGTTGCAGGCGGCAGAACGGAGCGCCCTGGCAAAGTCTGCCGTCAAGCCACGTCGCGCTGCGCCACCATCACGTCTTCGGTGATGGTGCGGTTGCGACCCTCGCGCTTGGCCATCAGCAGGCATTGGTCAGCGCGCTCGACAATGCTGGTCGCTGTATCGCCGCGCCGATAGGAAGCCACGCCGAGCGAAATCGTGATGCGGCCAAGGTTCTCGCCGGTTGATCGCTTGATGAGTTCGCGTGTCAGCAGGTTCTGGCGCACGGTTTCGGCACCAATGCGTCCGGCGACAATATCCGCTTCAGGCAGGATGATCGCGAACTCCTCACCGCCGAAGCGCGAGATGATCGCCTTGCTCTTGAACTTGTCGCGCATGGTTTTGGCGACAAGGCGCAACACCTGGTCGCCGGTCATGTGGCCATGGGTGTCATTGAAGCGCTTGAAGAAGTCGATATCGACCATGACAAGCGCGAAGGGCTCGCGGCGCAAGGTCGCCTGATCGATGGATTTCTGCAGCATTTCCTCGAAATGGCGGCGGTTTGCGAGGCCTGTCAGCGGATCGGTCAGGGCTTCGGCGCGCGTCGCTTCGAGTGTCTCGCGCAGCTCGTTGATCTCGTTGCGGGTTTCCTTCAGGCGCGCTTCCAGCATGCGGTTGGCGCCGGACGACTCCTTGGTGGCCTTCACGAGGGCCTCGACAACCTCGACAACCTTGTTCCGGTCCGCTGAACCAATCAGGTCTGCTGACAGGGAATTCAGCGCATCGCCAAATTTCTCGTTGTTGCCGAGAGCGCTGGTAATCATCGAGATGACGCCGTCAATCTCGCAGAGCACGCCAAGCCCCGTGCGTTCAGCCTGTCGGGCAAAGCGGTCATTGCCGACATAAATGTCGTAAAGCGCCTCGACGTCTGAAGGCGCAAGCGTGCCCTTGCCAGCCAGAATGCGCTCGACTGCGGCGCTCAGCGTCGGTGTCTGGCCATTCAGGTGCGCAAACCAGACCTCGAATGCACGCGGATTGGCGGGCAATCCATGGCTCTTCATGGCGGCAACAGCGCGCTCGGCCAAGGCGTGGCTCTGCGCAGTGACTGGCGTGTCGCTCATCAAGGTCGTTCCCGTCTACCTAACGAGGAGCCACGATGGGCCTCTCGTATCCCGGCAGGAGACTAGACCGGATCGCCTTAACATTCGGTTCCCGGCAGGGAACTCAATTGGCGCGGGTAGGGCGCATCAAGAATGCAGGGACATGATCGCCAAGCCCAACAACTTTCGGGCCGGAATCATCGTCGTCCCGGCGTGGTGGGCGTGGGTCGCGGCGGGAGCGGTCCGGAGCGCTGGCTTCCTGGCGCTCGGGCCTCGGTGCTCTCTCGCGCTGCGGCTGGGCAGGGGCGGCCTCCGGCACGGCGTTTGCCGGACTTTCCAGGGCCGCAGCTTTCGCGGGGGCAACTTCGGCTGCCTCCTCGCGCGGGCGGCGCTCATGGCGGCCACCGTCGCGGCGGCCTTCGCCTCCGGAGCGCTCAGCGCGCTCGCGTCCGCCACGTTCGCGGCCTCCGCGTTCACGGCCACCGCGCTCTTCGCGGCCGCCACGGCCACGATCAGCCGGTGCTTCCGAAGGCGGCAGGGCGTCAAGACCCTTGCCTTCCCATTCGATGGTCTGCCCCATCAGCTTCTCGATGGCCGAGACCAGCCGTTCATCGCTGCGGGTCACGATTGTCAACGAGTTGCCAAGGCGGCCGGCGCGGCCGGTGCGGCCAATGCGGTGCACATAGTCTTCGGCATGGGTGGGCACATCGAAATTGTAGACATGGCTGACATCGGGACTGTCGAGGCCGCGCGCTGCCACATCGCTGGCAACCAGAATGGGCTGTTCGCCGCTGCGAAAGGAATCGAGCGCGGCCATGCGCGCATACTGGTCCATGTCACCATGCAGTGCGACTGCCGGAAAGCCATGCTTCACCAACGACTTGTGCAGGGTTGCGACATCGCGCTTGCGGTTGCAGAACACGATTGCGTTCTTGAGGTCTACAGCCTCGCCCAAAAGGCGGCGCAGGGTTTCGCGCTTGGCAAAATCTTCGCGGTTCGAGGCAATCAGCCGCTGGGTGATCGTGGTCGCGGCGGTGGCCGGGCGCGAGACTTCCACGCGCATCGGATTGTGCAGGAACTGTTCGGAAATGCGGGTAATTTCCGGCGGCATCGTCGCTGTGAAAAACAGAGTCTGCCGCGTGAAGGGCACCAGCTTGCAGACCCGCTCGATGTCAGGAATGAAACCCATGTCGAGCATGCGGTCGGCTTCGTCGATCACCAGCAGCTCGACACCCGTAAGCAGCAACTTGCCGCGTTCGACATGGTCGAGCAGGCGGCCCGGTGTGGCAATCAGCACGTCGACGCCACGCGTGATCTTGGCATCCTGATCGCCGAACGACACGCCGCCGATCAGCAACGCCACCGACAGCTTCTGGTTGACGCCATACTTGATGAAGTTTTCCTCGACCTGAGCTGCGAGTTCACGCGTCGGCTCGAGGATCAGTGTCCGGGGCATGCGGGCGCGGGCACGGCCATTTTCAAGCATGGTAATCATCGGCAGCGTGAAGGCCGCCGTTTTGCCTGTGCCAGTCTGGGCAATGCCGAGAACATCTCGCCGGGCCAGAACGTACGGAATCGCCTGCGCCTGAATGGGGGTGGGGGTGGTGTAGCCTGCGGCGGTGACCGCTGAGAGAACCTTGTCGCTCAGGCCGAGATCGGCAAATGACATTGCGTGCTGCGCTTCTTGAGGTCAGTGACACATGGCGGGATGACCGATCAACCGCCACGGTGCGCGACTTTGATTGCCTGCGCGCCTTCGGACATGCGTGCAATGCATAAAAAACGTGCCAAAGTCAACGCGCGGCAGTGCAAGGTCAAACGCCAGAGAGGCATGTCACAGCAGGATCATGATGGTCGTCACACCAAATCGCGAGCCGATCGTGTTCCTTGCCGGGCTCAATTGCACTGCCGAATTGTTTGCGCCGCAATTCGCCGCCCATGGCGACGGGCGCTCGATCATTGTCGCAGAGCATCGGCTGGACGACACGCTGGGTGCCATTGTGCAACGTGTGCTGACCATCGCTCCGCCGCGCTTTGCGGTCTGTGGCCTGTCCATGGGCGGTCACATCGCGTTTGAACTGATGCGTCAGGCGCCAGAACGCGTGACGCGCCTGGCCTTGCTCGACACGAGCGCCAAAGGGGCCACGCCGGAGACCGATGCCGCGCGCCGCCGCCTGATGGCGCTGTGTGAGAAAGGGCGGTTTGACACGGTCTGCAACGAGTTGTGGCAACGCCTGGTCGCTCCGTCACGGCTGGGCGACGCCAACTTGCGCGCGATTGCGGCCCGGATGGCGGAGGCCTGCGGGCCGGAAGTTTTCATCCGCCAGCAGCAGGCGATCATGAAACGTCCGGATTCGCGCAACGACCTCGCGGCAATCAGGGTGCCGGTTCTGGTGCTCGCAGGCGCGCTCGATGTCATCACACCGCCGGATCACGCGGTCGAAATTGCCGCGCTGATCGGCGAAAATGCGAGGCTGAAGCTGGTCGAAGGCTGCGGTCACCTGTCGACCCTGGAAGCGCCGGCGGAAGTCAATCACGCGCTTTCGCAGTGGCTTTCTCAGGGGTGACCGCCCGCATCAGTTGCACAACACAAAAACCATTTAAGAAAACGATCTAAGATGCTGATATTTATATCTTTTAATTTCACCGTATAAGTCGTTGTTTTCGCTGTCACACAGCCCCGGAATCGGATAGCCAGAAGGTTCATTTTGGCAGATCCGGATTGATTCCTTGAGCGACGACAAGAAGCCCGTTGACGGCGGCGATATTCGCCCGATCGAAATCACCGATGAGATGAAGCGCAGCTATCTCGATTACGCGATGAGCGTGATCGTCAGCCGCGCCTTGCCGGATATTCGCGACGGGTTGAAGCCGGTGCACCGGCGCATCCTGTTCTCGATGCATGAAAACAAGAACACGCCAGAGCGGCCCTATACCAAATGTGCCCGTATCGTCGGCGACACGATGGGCAAGTATCACCCGCACGGCAATCTGGCTGTCTACGACGCACTGGTGCGCATGGCGCAGGATTTCTCGCTGCGTCTGCCGCTGATTGATGGCCAGGGCAATTTTGGCTCGATGGACGGCGATTCGCCAGCAGCTGACCGCTATACCGAGGCACGGCTCGACAAGTCCGCCATGTCATTGTTGGCGGATCTGGATGCCGACACGGTCGACTTCCAGCCCAACTATGATGGCAAGGAGCTTGAGCCGAAGGTTCTGCCCGCCCGCTTCCCGAACCTGCTGGCCAATGGCGCAGGCGGCATCGCGGTCGGCATGGCGACCAACATCCCGCCGCACAATCTGGGCGAGCTGATCGATGCTTGCGTGGCGCTGATCGACAAGCCGGAAATCACCATCGACGAACTGATCGAGATCATCCCCGGCCCGGATTTTCCGACCGGCGGCTCGATCATGGGCCGCACCGGTGTCCGGCAAGCATACCACACAGGCCGTGGCTCCATCATCATGCGCGCCAAGTCGCATATCGAGGAGCTGCGCAAGGAGCGCGAGGCCATCATCATCACCGAGGTTCCCTATCAGGTGAACAAGGCCTCGCTGGTGGAGAAGATCGCCGATCTCGTGCGCGAAAAGCGTGTCGAGGGCATTTCAGACCTTCGCGACGAGTCCAACCGTGAGGGCGTGCGCGTCGTCATCGAGGTCAAGCGCGATGCGATGGCCGATGTCGTGTTGAACCAGCTTTATCGTTACACGCCGCTGCAAAGTTCGTTTGGTGCCAACATGCTGGCCCTGAATGGCGGCCGGCCCGAGACGCTGAACCTCAAGGATTTCCTTGTCGCCTTCGTCGAGTTCCGCGAGGAGGTCGTTTCCCGCCGCACCAAGCATCTGCTCACGAAAGCCCGCGAACGGGCCCATGTGCTGTGCGGCCTGGCGACTGCCGTTGCCAACATCGATGAAGTCATCCGCCTGATCCGAACCTCGCCCGATCCCAACACGGCGCGCGAGCAGTTGATGGGGCGTGATTGGCCAGCCGAAGACATCATGCCGCTGATCCGGCTTGTTGATGATCCGCGCCATCCGGTCAATTCTGACGGCACCTATCGCCTGTCGGAGGCACAGGCCCGCGCTATTCTCGACCTGCGCCTGCAGCGCCTGACCGCGCTTGGCCGCGATGAAATCGGCGATGAGCTGGAAAAGCTCGCCGCAGAAATCTCTGATTACCTCGACATCCTGCGCTCGCGCGTTCGCATTCAGGCCATCATCAAGAACGAGCTGGCTGAGGTGCGGGCTGCTTTCGCCACGCCACGCCGCACCGTGATTGAAGAATGGGATGCCGATCTCGATGATGAGGATCTGATCGCGCGCGAAGACATGGTCGTCACCGTCAGCCATGCGGGTTACATCAAGCGCGTGCCGCTCTCGACCTATCGGGCGCAGCGTCGCGGAGGCAAGGGCCGCTCCGGCATGTCGACCCGTGATGAGGATTTTGTCACCCGGCTGTTTGTGGCCAACACGCACACGCCAATCATCTTCTTCTCGTCGCGCGGCCAGGCCTACAAGGAAAAGGTCTGGCGCCTGCCGCTGGCCCAGCCCAATGCGCGTGGCAAGGCGCTGGTCAACATGCTGCCGCTCCAGGCCAATGAGCGCATCACCACCGTGATGCCGCTGCCGGAAGACGAGGCCAGCTGGGAAACGCTCGACGTGATGTTTGCCACCGCCTCCGGCGGTGTTCGTCGCAACAAGCTGTCTGATTTCGTGCAGGTCAATCGCAACGGCAAGATTGCGATGAAGCTCGACGAGGGCGATTCCATCGTCGATGTGCAGATATGCTCCGAACATGACGATGTGCTGCTGACAACTGCCATCGGCCAGTGCATTCGCTTTCCGGTGCCAGATGTGCGCGTCTTCAAGGGCCGTGACTCGACGGGCGTGCGCGGCATCAATCTGGCCAAGGATGACACGGTCATTTCGCTCGCCATCCTGCGCCACAGCGAGGCAACAGGCGACGAACGCCAGGCCTATCTCAAGATGCGCCGTCTGGTGGCTGGCGAAGCCATCGAGGAGGCCGGGGCCACGGATGCCGAGGAACAGACTCCGGACGCGCAGATCAGCACCGAGCGCTATATCGAGATGTCGGCGGCTGAGCAGGTGGTGCTGACGATTTCGCAGAATGGCTACGGCAAGCGCAGCTCTTCCTACGAATATCGCGTCACCGGACGCGGCGGCAAAGGTATCGTGGCGATGTCGGTCAATGATCGCAATGGGCCGTTGATCGCCTCTTTCCCGGTCGAGCATGCCGACCAGATCATGCTGGTGACCGATGGTGGCCAGTTGATCCGCTGCCCGGTCGAAGGCATCCGCATTGCCGGTCGGTCCACACAGGGCGTCACGGTGTTCAACACGGCTGAAGGCGAAAAGGTTGTCGCTGTCGAGCGCGTCGGCGAAGCGGGCGAGGATGATGCCGAGGATGAGGCGCCTGCAGCCGAAGGCTCGGCCCCGGCCTGAACAGCGCTCAGGGGATTGCCCTGGTGGGCGCGTCTGCCCCGTGGCCGGACAGCAGCACTGAGAGATCAGGCGTAATGACCGGATCCGAAAAAGGGCCGGTGATGTCAAACGGGATATGCAAGGTGCCGGTTGTCGCGGTCAGCTTGCCCGAAAGAGCCAGCCTGCGTTCGGCGACACTCGCACTGCCAGCAAGGGTCGCTCGAAAACTCGGTCCGAACATGTTGGCATCGGTCAGCTGGATCGTGCCATTGCTGATGTTCGCTGCAAAATTGGCAGCATCGAAGCCGGTGCGCCCGCTGCGCCAATCGCGCAGGGCGCTCAGAGGCTGCCGCTCGGAGCGCCGCACCACTTCTGCCAGCGCAAGGCCAGGCATCTCGCCATTGCGGATGTTGGCTGATGCGCGCCCTGAAAGCGAAGCCAGCACCTCATTCAGACTTGACCCCGCACCTTCAACCGAAAACTGCCCGCTTGCGGTGCCAGACAGGCGCTTTGTGCCACCAAAATCCCCTGAAGCCTGCGCGAGGTCGAGCCGCTCGACCGTGGTTTGCAGCCGGAAGTCGGTCAATGTTGCGGGTTTGGACAGAACGGCGCGCGTGCGCAGACTGCCCTTGTAGGCAGTCGCCCGAATGATGCTGGCCTCGACACGTCCGCTGCTGGCCATCAGCTGTGCGGCGACCGTGTTCAGCCGCAAGCCCGCAAACCGCGCATTCTCGATCGAGATGCGCAGGTCGACATCGTGCTTCGTCCAATCATCCAGATTGATAGCGAAGTCGGCATTGCGGTCGACGCCAGGCGCTGATCGCGGGTCTATGGCAGCGACCATGCGGTCCATGTCCAGCGTGGCACCTGCAAATGTGCCTGAAAGGTTCCAGCGACCTTCGCCCATACGCAGGGACAAGGCGCCTTCCAGCTTGTCACGGTCAAGTTGCAGAGCGCTGGACGTCAGCTCCAGCACGTTGCCGCGCAAGCTGGCTGTTGCCGACAGCTTCATCTGGCCAACAAGCGATGCCAGCGGAGCCGTCTCGCCAAACCAGCGGACAAGTCGGGAAAAGTCTGGTGTTTCCATATCAAAACTGCCGTCAAGCCGGAGCGGCCCATCGCCGGGAACCAGCTTGCCATCGAAGGCGCTGCGCAAGAGCTCGGAGCGGATCTTGAAAGACGTCTTGTTGCTGACTGGCGAGGTTGGCCACATCACTTCAAGAGTTGTCTGCTGGCCGCGCCAGTTCATCGAGCCGGCAAGCTGAAGAGGTTCTTCCTTGTCCCGCTCGGCCAGCACCACGTTGACATCGCGAACGATGGTGCTGATCGTATTGCCGGAGCGCGCAAAGACGGTGCCGTTGGTGATGACAATGCGTGCGCTCGCATCAAGCCCCGCAAAAAGTTGGGCAACAGGTGCGACCCAGGCTGCTGGCGTGGTCGCATCGCTTGGCACGCCTGCATCGATTTCAGGCGACGCAAGGGTCACGCTGCTGAAATCGAGACGCCCGGCCACAAGTGCAAGCAAACGCACGCTGGCGGTCATGTCCGTCACTTTGGCGCGGAGCCTGCCATCGGCATGTGAGAGACTGACCTGCGAAAATTTCAGCTTTGGGTTGGGCAGTAATTGTATCCGGATTGGACCAGAAAAGCCGAATGTCAGACCTGTTGCCCGCAAAAGGCTGCCGACCAGCCGCTGCTCGATCCGCGCTGAGGGCAGCGACCAGGTTGAAAAACCGGCCAGCAGAGCAAGGATGCCCAGCAAAAGGATGGAAACAGGCGCCCGCAATTTCATGTTCTGAAAGGACCGCCATCAGGGCCGCAAAGAGGGAAGGCCAGACCAGAGGCGCGGGGTCGCGCGCTTCTGCCTTTCGGTTCTAGGTCCGCAGACATCCGTTGTCGAGATGCTGCGCGCAGGGCTGTTCAGCCCAGAGCCACCTCGTACGCAGCCTGCGTGCTGGCCTTCACCTCTTCCAGTGTCACGCCATCGGCCAGCTCGATCAAGGTCATGCCGCTGCCGCCGACCTTGTCGATCTTGAACACCGCCAGATCGGTGATGACCAGATCAACGACAGCAGAGCCGGTCAGCGGCAGGTTGCAGGCGGTGAGCAGCTTGGGGCCATCCTTGGCGACATGCTCCATCACCACGACGACCTTCTTGACGCCAGCGACGAGATCCATCGCGCCCCCCATGCCCTTCACCATCTTGCCGGGGATCATCCAGTTGGCGAGGTCGCCATTCTGCGCCACCTGCATGGCGCCAAGGATCGACAGGTCGATATGCCCGCCGCGCACCATGCCGAACGAGTCGCTCGACGAGAAATACGAGGTGGTTGGCAACTCCGTGATGGTCTGCTTGCCGGCATTGATGAGGTCGGCATCCTCTTCACCCTCGAAAGGGAAGGGGCCCATGCCCAGCATGCCGTTCTCGCTTTGCAGCTGCACGGACATGCCTGCCGGAATGAAGTTCGACACGAGCGTCGGAATGCCGATGCCGAGGTTGACGTAATAGCCGTCGCGCAGCTCTTTCGCGGCGCGCGCTGCCATCTGTTCGCGGGTCCAGGCCATAGTGATCTCCTTCAGCGAAGTCTTGTCAGGCGGTGTTGCGCGAACGCGTGGTGCGCTGCTCGATGCGCTTCTCGATGCCAGGCGTATGAATGATGCGCTGCACGAAAATGCCGGGCGTGAGGATGTGGTCCGGGTCGATCTCGCCCGGCTTCGCCAGATGATCGACCTGCGCCAGCGTGATCTTGCCAGCGGTTGCCATCATCGGATTGAAGTTGCGCGCCGTCTTCCGGTAGACGAGGTTGCCTTCAGTGTCGCCCTTCCAGGCGTGGACGATGGCGAGGTCTGCCACGAGGCCGCGCTCCATCACGTATTTTTCGCCGTCAAACTCGCGGATATCCTTGCCGTCGGCGATGATGGTGCCAACGCCGGTCTTGGTGAAGAAGGCCGGGATGCCCGCGCCGCCAGCGCGGATGCGCTCGGCCAGCGTGCCTTGCGGGTTGAACTCAAGCTGCAGTTCGCCAGCCAGATACTGCTGGGCAAAAAGCTTGTTCTCCCCGACATAGGACGAAATCATCTTCGAAATCTGGCGTGTTTCCAGCAGCACACCAAGGCCTACGCCATCGACGCCTGCATTGTTGGAAATTACCGTCAGGTTCTTGACGCCGGATTCACGAATGGCGCCGATCAGCACGCCGGGAATGCCGCAAAGGCCGAAGCCGCCAGACATGATGACCATGCCATCCTTTAACACGTCGGCAAGCGCCGCTTGTGCTGTGGAAAAAACCTTCTTCATGAGACCCTCGCGCGTCAATGGTGGTTTTCGCTACCATGCCGCAAGGGCTGGCGCATCCGTGAATATTGCCAGATGGCAATGCTTCCGAAAAACAGCGCTGGCTCTACTGCGCCGTCCAGCCGCCATCCATGCCAATTGACTGGCCACGGACCTGCGCAGCCGCGTCCGAACACAGGAACACGGCGAGCCCGCCCAGCTGTTCAGGCGTCACGAACTCGAGCGATGGCTGTTTCTCCGACAGAAGATCGATCTTGGCCTGTTCGACCGGGATGTTACCGCTGGCGGCGCGGGCATCGATCTGCTTCTGCACGAGCGGAGTCAGCACCCAGCCGGGGCAGATCGCATTGCAGGTGACGCCTGTGCGCGCGGTCTCGAGCGCTGTCACCTTGGTCAGCCCGACGAGCCCATGCTTTGCAGCGACATAGGCTGACTTCTGCGCACTGGCGACCAGGCCATGCGCGCTGGCGATGTTGATGATACGGCCATGGTTGCGGGCCAGCATCTGCGGCAGCACGGCCCGAGTTGCGAGAAAGGCGGCTGTCAGGTTGATTGCGATGACTGCATCCCAGCGCTCGATCGGAAAGTCCTGGATCAGCGCTGTATGCTGGATGCCGGCGTTGTTGACCAGAACATCGACTGCGCCATGCGCCGTCGTCGCTGCCGCCACCAGATTGTCGACCTCGGATGCCTTGCTGACGTCGGCTGGCACATAAGTCACTTCCACGCCGAATTCTGCCTTCAGGCCTGCCACCAGCGCGGCAATTTCAGCCGCATCGCCAAAGCCGTTGATGGTCAGGTTCGCGCCTTGCCCTGCGAGGGCGCGGGCAATGCCCAGACCGATGCCGGAGGTCGAACCTGTGACGAGCGCGGACTTGCCTTTGAGCATCGCAACAACTCTCGGTTGGAAACGGAAACGGACATCTTTGCTGTCAGGTTTGGCCGGGGCCTGTCAAGCACATGCTGCATTGCACAAGGGCTAGCGCGGGTCGTCACCGGCGCGCGCCATGCGATAGACCGGATAGAGCCCGGCCAGCACGATCAGCAGGGCCGCTGCCGCGCCATCCTCGAACGATCCGCGCGAGGCATGGCCATAGACCACAGTGGCCAGCGTCTCGACGTTCAGCGGCCTGAGCAGCAGCGTGGCCGGCAACTCTTTCATGCAATCGATGAAGACCAGCAGGCCGCCTGCCGCAATGGCACGCCGCGCCAGCGGCCAGTGGATCGTGCGGGAAACTTCCCGCTGGCTGGCCCCCAGCGCCCGGGCGGCATCATCGACTCGGGTCGAGACCCGTGACAGGCCGCTATCGTAGCCACCAATGGCAATCGAAAGGAAACGGACGCCATAGGCCAGCACGACAGCAGCGCCGGAGCCGATCAGGATCAGGCCAGCGGCGCGTCCCGTCAGGCTTTGCCAAAGCGACGATATGGCGTTGTCCAGCAAGGCCAGCGGCAGCACGAGGCCAAGCGCCAGCACTGTACCAGGCAGGGCATAGCCCAGCGACGCGACGCGTTTGGCAGAAGGCAGCCAGCTTTCTCTGCCAAATCTCACGCAGAGCATCACACCGAGGCCAAGGATCATGGCAAGCGCCGTGCCGCCACTGGCCAGGGCGAGAGTCGCGGCAAGCTGTTTTGCCAGCTCAAAAGTGAACAATGTCGCGCGGCGCTGCACAAGATCGACCAGCAACCATCCGGCCGGCAACACAAAGCCCAGCAGAACGGGCAGGGCGCAGACAGCCAGTGCCGCCCAGCCCGCCCGGCCGGCAAGCGGTGTCCGGCTGACGATGCGTGGCTTGCGGACGGACAACGTGTAGCGTTGCTGCCGCCGCGCCCAGGTCTCGAAGGAGATGAGTGCCGCAACAAGCAGCATCAGGACGCAGGCGATCTGTGCTGCCCCCGCCAGACTGCCACGGCTAAGCCAGGTGGTGTAGATCGACAGGGTCAGAGTCTGCACGCCAAGATAGCTTGTGGCGCCAATGTCGTTCAGCGCCTCGAGCAGGGCAAGCGTCAGCCCTGCAGCGAGCGCTGGCCGTGCCATGGGCAAGGCAACAGACCAGAACTGCCGCTTGCGATTGGCCCCCAGTGTGCGGGCGGACTCGATGATGCAGGCGCTCTGCATCGCAAACAGCGCGCGCGTGGTGAGATAGACATAAGGGTAAAGCACCAGACCCATGACGAAGATGGCGCCCGCTGTGCTCCGCACATCCGGAAACCAGTAATCACGCAAGGAACGGAAGCCGAAAGTCGCGCGCAGCAACGTCTGAAATGGCCCCTGAAAGGACAGGTATTCGACATAGACATAGGCCGTGATGTAGGTCGGCAAGGCCAGAGGCAGCACCAGCATCCAGTCGAGCAGGTTGCGACCGGGGAAATCGTGCTGGGAAATCACCCAGGCCGTCCCGACGCCGATGATCGAGGTGAGAAGGCCGACACCAGCAAGCAACAGCAGCGTGTTCCAGGCCGCATTGGGCAGCGTGTAGCGCAGCAAGTCGGGCCAGAGCGAATTGTCACTGGCCGAGAATGCGACGACCATCACAGCCGCAACCGGCAGCAACACAAGCATACAGGCGAGAAGCAGCGGCCAGTTGCGCCAAAGCCCTGCCAGGCCGGAGGTGATCCGGGCGGGCAGGGCGGTGGGGTTTGACCGGTTCTGGCTAGACGCTTTGCTCAAGCGACCGGCTTTCGCATCGGCATCAGCATCTGGCCCTGTTGCACGAGATCAATTGTCAAAGCCGACCTTGTCGACAAGATTGGCGGCCGCCTTGCGGGACCTGGCAATGGCATCCAGCGAAACATCGTCGGCCTTGATCGCACCAAACAGGCGGACCGTCTCGCTGCCGGCAACGCTGGCATTTACCGGATATTCAAAATTGCCATTGGCGTAAAGCGCCTGTGCCTTCTCGCCCAGCATGTAGGCAATCAGTGCATTGGCTTGCGTCTTGTTCGGCGCATTTCTGGCAATGGCAGCGCCAGAAACATTGGCATGCGTGCCGCCGTCAGCGAAGGTGGTCTGCAGCGGCTTCACAGCATCAGCCCACGCCTTGCGCTCAGGCTCACGGTTCAGCATCAGGCCCAGATAGTAGGTGTTGGCAACGCCGATGTCGCAAAGCCCGGCTTGAATGTCCTTGGCCACGTCACGGTCGCCACCGGCAGCCTTGCGGGCGAGATTGGCCTTGAAGCCACGCAGCCAGGTTTCCGTAGCGGCTTCACCGGAGCGGGCCACCACGGCGCCAAACAGTGAATTGTTGTAGTCATTCTGGCCGGACCGTATGCAGATGCGCCCCTTCCACTTGGGGTCAGCCAGCTCTTCATACGTGATCGCATTCTGCGCCACGCGGTCCCTCGAAGCATAGACGATGCGCGAGCGCACGGTGAGGGCGGTCCACTGGTTGGCAGGATCGCGCAAGGCAGCAGGCACCGTTTTGGAGACCATGTCTGTTGTGATCGGTTGAGTGGCGCCTGCCGCGGCTGCCGAAATCAGGCGCGCCGCATCGACCATGATCATTACATCGGCGGGGCTTGCAGCCCCTTCGGCCTGTACGCGCTCCAGGAGCCCGTCTTTCAGGAAGACCGAGTTCACCTTGATGCCTGTGTCCTTGGTGAAGGCTTCAAGCACGGGGTTGAGAAGTGTCGGCTCACGGGTGGTATAAACATTGACCTGCTGGGCAAAGGCTCCGGCCGGGAAGACAATGAGACCAAGCAGGGACAGCGCGGCAAAGCGCCTGCGAAAATGCATTTCAAGCATGACAAGCTCCATCAGGGTTCAAGGCCCTGCGGTTGACGGGACACCTGTCGAATACGTGCTGGCTTGAGGCTGGTCAATAAAAAAATGATTTATATCAATAGGTTAGATGCGTTCTAAACTGGACAGAGGCTCTGCTGTCGAAGCCTGATGGCGGAAGGTGTTGAAAACCCTTGCCAGTTTGCGCGGCTTGAAACCGTTCCAAACTGCAGGCTTCCTCAAGAAAAAAGCCCCCGGCGCTGGCCGAGGGCTTGAGAGGTCTGGCGCGCGCCGGCTCTCAGCAATCAGGGACGTTCGCCGAAGGGCGAAGGCACAACCACACGAACAGCTGAAGGCGAGCTGTCACCGGCGGAATGGCCGCCGCGCAAAACGACAGGCGTCACGTCAAACACGGTGTTGCGGGGCTGGAAGCTCGCTTCCTGCAGGCGGGCCATCCGGCGGGTTGCACGCACAGCGGCTTCCTGTCGCGAAACGCCGACCATGTCGTCAATCTTCTTGCGCTGGGCTGCAGACAGATAGGGCGACGAGCGGAAGTCGCGGAAGTCCGACGCCGCATAGGGCCAGCGCGAGCCGCCATTGAACACCTTGGCCTGGCCGTTCAGCACAACCGTGTCCCCGGCACGCAAGGTGAAATCGCGCAGCAGCGAGACGCGGCGGTCATTGGCCCCTGCAATGGCTGGGCGGCAGGCGGGATCTGACGAGCGCTCATGACCATAGGCCACCGGCAGACGGCCATAGAGTTTGCCATCACGCGCAACGGCGTTGTCGATGGTTGCCTCGCCAGCGCCGACTTTGAAAACCTGCACCGGAATGTCCGGGTTCTGCGCCTTGCACAGCGCCTCATGGCCTGCAAGATCGGCGGCCGCGCGCAGGTAGCCGATGGGCGAATGGAAGCCATCGCACATGCGCACGCAAATGGTGCGGGTTGTATCGGCTGCACCGGACACAACATTGAGGCCTTCAGCGTCCTCAACGGGAAGCGGCACTGACCGTGTGGCGATGGCCTGCCCCTGCCTGGCAGGATTCTTTGCCTTGGCAACATCTCGCGGATGGAACGGGTTGAGGTTCAGGATTGGCTGGGCAATCTTGCCCTCCGGCGTGCTGCGAAACAGCGGCATCGACCAGCTGCGCTGCTGCGGCGCATAGGACGAGACAGTTGAGCTGTAGGCAGATGATGTGACGGGCGCTGGCCGCGCAACATGCCGCCTGGCGGCTTCCTGCTGCAAGAAGCTGCGCGCACTCGCATCATCGCCCGCTTCGACCAGAGAGACGGCTGCAATCATGCCGCCTGCTCCAAGCGCTGTGCCGAGCAAGGCGAGAGCTGCAATCCGCATGTTCCGGCCTTTGGCCGGAGCAGTTGCCAGACCATGGCTGGCAACATAGGCGGACGTTGCCGTGTCATTTTTTGACACGGAATCGCTACGGACGCGGAACATTGCGCACACTCCACTAACGCTAAAAGAACCCATCCACCGCAGGTTTCTTCTAATTTACGTTTTGTTAAGTTTCAAGCGCCGTGTTCGCATCGAGCCGAAAAGCCGGCGCAATGCTTAATCTGGACAATGACGTAAGGTCATTGCGTACTGCTGCTCAGACCTCTGGCTTGCGCACCGCCTTCTGCGAGGCCAATGCAGCGCCCTGCGGAACTGCCGCCGACTCGTCGGCCGGCTGGCGCGACTTCAGACGCGAGTCGATCTTGTCGAGATAGAAATAGACGACCGGCGTGATGTAGAGCGTCAGCAGCTGTGAAACGATCAGGCCGCCGACAACGGCAATGCCCAGCGGCTGGCGCAACTCCGCGCCCGCACCATGGCCCAGCGCGATGGGCAACACACCGAAAACGGCCGCAAAGCTCGTCATCATGATCGGGCGGAAACGCACCAGCGCCGCCTCGCGAATGGCGCTTAGCGCATCTGCCCCTTCGCGCCGCCTCTCGATGGCGAAATCGACCATCATGATCGCATTCTTCTTGACGATGCCGACAAGCATAAGAATGCCGATGATCGCGATGACCGAAAGGTCCATGCTGTAGTATTGGAGCGCGAGCAGCGCGCCGAGGCCAGCCGACGGCAAGCCGGACAGGATGGTGATCGGGTGGATGAAGCTCTCATAGAGCACGCCCAGCACGATGTAGATCACCAGAATGGCAGCCAGCAACAGCAGGCCCTGGCCCTTCAGCGCATCCTGGAACAGCTGCGCCGAGCCGGCAAAGCTTGTCACGATGGAGGGCGGCAAGTTCACGTCACGCTCTGCTGCGCGGATGGCATTGACCGCGTCACCCAGCGAGATGCCCGGCGCCGTATTGAAGGAGATGGTCACGGCCGGTTGCTGCGCGATGCGGTTGACTGCCAGCGGGCCGACCGTCGGCACGATCTTGGCAACGGCTTCAAGCGGCACATTCTGGCCGGTCGAGGTGCGCACGATCAGGCGCGAAAGCACGCCCGGATCCTGCTGATAGGCGCGATCGGCTTCCATGATGACCTGGAAATCGGTCGCCGGCGTGAAGATCGTCGCGATCTGGCGTGATCCGAATGCATTGCCCAGCGTCTGGCGGATCTGGTCGGCGCTGATGCCAAGGCTGGCAGCGCGCTCGCGGTCAATCTCGATGGAGATTTGCGGATTTCGCAGCTGGAGATCGATGAACACGTCACGCAGCTGCGGAAGCTGCGTCAGCCGCTCGCGCAACAGTGGTGCGTAGTTGAACAGTGCACCAAGGTCGGCGCCCTGCATCGAGTAAAGATACTGCGCGCGCGACGCCCGGCCGGCATTGAGGTTGATGTTCTGCACCTGCTGGAAAACCGCTGTCATGCCCGGCACAGCAGCCGTGGAGCGGCGCAGGCGCGCGATGACATCGGGCGCAGCGTCCCGATCCTTCCTCGGCTTCAGGGCGATGAACATGAAACCGTTGTTGACCGCGTTGAAGCCGCCGATGTTGGACGTCACATAGTCGACTGCAGGGTCAGAACGGACGATTTCCGCCACGCGCTGCTGGCGCGCGGCCATGGCCTCGAATGAGGTGTCAGGCGGACCCTCGGTTGCGCCGCGCAGCAGGCCAGTATCCTCGATCGGGAAAAAGCCTTTTGGCACATCGCGATACATCTGCACGGTAATGAACACAGTGCCGATGGTCACAAGCAGCATCAGCAGTCGCGCCTTCAGCACCCAGTCCAGCGTGACACGATAGGCCGTCAGCATGCCCTGGAAGCCGGCCTCGAAAACGCGCTCCATCAGGTTGGGCTTCTTGTGAACGTCATGCGCCTTCAGGAAGCGCGCGCAGAGCATCGGCGTCAGTGTGAGTGAGACGAAGCCCGAGACAAGGATCGCTGCCGAAATCGTGCCGGCAAACTCGCGGAACACTTTGCCGACCACGCCGCCCATGAAGAAGACGGGGATGAACACCGCCACCAGCGAGATGGTGATCGAGACAATGGTGAAGCTGATCTCGCGGGCGCCATCCAGCGCTGCCTGGAAGGGCTTCTTGCCCATTTCCATGTGGCGCACGCAGTTCTCCAGCATGACAATGGCGTCGTCGACGACAAAGCCGACAGCCAGCGTCAGCGCCAGCAGCGAGATGTTGTTGAGCGAATAGCCGAGCATGTACATGATGCCGAACGTGCCGATCAGCGAGATCGGCAAGGCCAGCGTCGGGATGAGCGTCGCCATGAAGTTCTTGAGGAACAGGAAGATCACCATGATGACGAGCACGACTGCCAGCATCAGCGAGAACTCGACATCCTCCACCGCCTCGCGGATCGGGATCGACCGGTCATTCAGGATCTTGAGCTCGATTGCGGGCGGCAGCTGGTCCTGATAGGCGGCAAGCCTCTGGCGGATCTTGTCCACCACCTCGACCGTGTTCGCATCGGACTGCCGGTAGACCGCCAGGATGATCGAGCGCTGGCCGTTGAACCAGCTGGCGGTCTGGTTGTTTTCGACAGAGTCATAAACCTTCGCGACATCATCGAGCCGGATGGGCACGCCATTCTTCTGCGAGACGATGAGATTGCCGTATTCCGAGGCGCGCTCCATCTGCCCAGTGGCGCCAATGGTCAGGCGCTGGGTGCTGCCATTCAGCGTGCCAACCGGCGAATTGGAATTGGCGGCGGCAACTGAGTTGCGCACATCGCCGAGCGACAGCCCGCGCGCCGAAACCGCGTCGGGATTGACCAGAATGCGCACGGCATATTTCTGCGCACCGAAGATGTTGACCTGTGCCACGCCCGGCAGCTGTGAAATCTGCTGCTGCAGCACGTTCTCGCCAAACTCGTGCACCTCATAGAGCGGCTTTGTCGCCGAGGTCAGCACCATGAACAGCACGGGCTGGTCAGCCGGGTTCACTTTCCTGAAACTGGGTGGTGAGGGCAATTCTGCCGGCAGGCGACGTGCTGCTGCACTCAGTGCCGACTGCACATCAAGCGCGGCGCCATCAATCGAGCGATCAAGATCGAACTGCAGCGTGATCGAGGTCGAGCCCTGCTGCGATATCGACGACATCGAGGTGATGCCGGAAATGGTCGAGAACTCGCGCTCGAGTGGTGCGGCCACTGATGAGGCCATGTTCTCCGGGCTGGCGCCAGGCAGGCGCGCGCTGATGTTGATGGTCGGAAAATCCACGCGGGGCAGGGCGGCCACGGGCAGCTGCCGGAAGGCGAAGAGGCCGAAGATGAGGAAGGTCATCATCAGCAGTGTCGTCATGACGGGACGACGGATGCAAAGCTCTGGAAGGGACATCAGCCTTGGCTCCCGCGTTGCGTGGTTGGGCTGGCAGCAGGTGGCCGCCCGCCCGCCGGTGGTCCGCCGCCCGGCGGCCGCTCGATCACGCGCGCGCCGTTGGTCAGCACCAGCTGGCCGTCCACCACAATGGTTTCGTCGCCTGTCAGCCCGGACGTCAGAACGGCGAGCCCGTCAACGATCCGGTTGACGACAACAGGCTTGGCCTGCGCGATGCCATTCGTGACAGCAAAGACGTATGTGCCATTCTGCCCGGTCTGCACGGCGTCACGGGCAATCGTGATGGCATCGGGTTCAGTCGAAAGCGTGACCCGCACCTGGCAAAGGGCACCAGGCCAGAGCACCTCGCCCGGATTGTCGAAAAGCGCCCGCAGCATGATCGTGCCCGTGGTGGCGTCCACGGCGTTGTCAACGACGGCCAGCTTGCCTTCGACGCCCTTGGCAAAGCCCTGCGGCGTCGCCAGCGCAATAGCATTGCCCTTGATCATGGCCTCGCGGATTTCCGGCAGGTGGCGCTGGGGCATGGAAAACGTGACGTAGATGGGATCGACCTGATTGATCGTGGCCAGAAGCACCGAGCTGTCACCGCTCTTGGCGATGTTGCCAGCCTTCAGGCCCGCCACACCGACGCGGCCGCCGACAGGCGCCGTGATCGTGTAGTAGCTCAGCTGGACCTTCAGACCCTCAACTGCCGCCTCGCCGCCGCGAATGGAAGCGCGCAAGGTCATGACCAGTGCGCGAGATGTATCCAGCCGTTGGTCGGTGCCGAAATCGCGCTTGGCCAGTTCCTCCGCGCGCTTCAGGTCAGCCTCGGCCGATACCAGAGATGCCCTGTCGCGCGCGACCAGTGCCTCGAACTGCTTCAGTTGCGCCTCGATCTGGCGTGAGTCGAGCCTGAACAGCAGGTCACCCTGCTTGACAACCTGACCGTCGTTGAAGCCGACCTCGATGATCTGGCTGTCGACGCGCGACCGCACGATGACACTCGAAAGTGTCTGGACAGTTCCGATGGCCTCAAGCCGCACCGGCATGGGCTTGCGCTCGGCTCTGGCTGTGATGACAGAAACAGGAGGGCGACCGCCGGCCGGCCCGCCTGCGGCGCCCGGTGTCGCGGCGGGTGGTGTGCCTGGCTTTGCTGCTGCGGCGTCTTGTGGCTGCGCTGGCAGATAGGAAGCAACAGGAATGTAGCTGAGTGGCCACGGGATCGGCCGACCTGTCATGTGCAGACCCGCAGCAGCGGCAACAGCTCCGCCTGCGACAATCAATGCGCCCCAGAACCAGCCATTCTTCAACATGAAACACCCAAGTCCGACAACAGAATGCAGGCAGCAATAAACCATTCATGGCGCGTCGCAATGCCTCTGACGGACAAGTGAATACCACTGGCGTTGCGACGGGCCCAATGTTTGAGCACTTCAGGATAAAGACGCCTGCAGAAGGGCAAACACGAAGGGCGGCGCGGCACGCCATGCATTTCCCGCCCAAGCCCTTTCAGCGACGACAGAACGGCACGGATTGTCGTCACAACGTTCCTCGGCTTTGATGTGGCACTGTCACGAAGCCTATGGATCATGCGATGCCCGCCATCAGTGCACTCTCGGCCAATGATCTGCGCAAGGCCTATGCGCGCGGCGATCTGTCGCCACCTGAGGCCGCAGAGGATGCGCTGAAACGCGCCAGAGCCTGCGAGCCGGCGGTCAACGCCTTCGTGCTGTTTGACGAGGAGGGCGCGTTGCAAGCCGCCAAGGCGTCGCTGAAGCGCTGGCGCAAAGGCAGGGCTCTCGGGCCCCTCGACGGCGTGCCGGTGACAATCAAGGACAACCTGAACATGATCGGGTTGCCCTGCCGTCGCGGATCGGCGCAGACATCTGACGCGGCCTGCATGGAAGACGCGCCTGCTGTGGCCCGGATGAAGGAAGCGGGCGCAGTCATCATCGGCAAGACAACGATGCCCGAGTTCGGCTGGAAGGGGGCCGCCGATTCGCCCCTGACGGGCGCGACACGCAACCCGTGGGACATTTCAACCGGCACAGGTGGCTCATCGAGCGGCGCCGCTGCCGCCGCTGCGCTCAACCTTGGCTGCATCCATGTCGGCACGGATGCAGCTGGCTCGGTGCGCATTCCGGCCGCTTTCACGGGCGTGTTCAGCTTCATGGCGAGCTATGGGCGCGTACCAGCCCACCCGATCTCGACCATGGGCTTTCTGGCCCATGTCGGCCCGCTCACACGCACCGTGCGCGATGCCGCGCTCGCCCTGAACGCACTTGCCCAGCCTGATCGGCGCGACATGACGGCAATGGTCACGTTGCTGCCCGACTTTACGAAGGGCCTCAACAAGGGCGTCAAAGGCTTGCGCATCGGCTGGTCGCCCAAACTTGGACAGAATATCGAGGTTGACCCTGAAATCGTCAGGCTGACTGAAAAAGCGGCACGGGCGTTCGCCGATCTCGGCGCCGATGTCGAAGAGGTTGATCCGGGCTTTGCCGACCCCATCGATCTGTTGCGCACGTTGTGGTCAGCAGGTGCGGCACTGGCTCTCGCGCCCTTCACTGCCGCCCAGCGCAGCAACATGGACCCGCGGCTGGTCGCCATGGCTGTGGCAGGCGAGGGCGTTTCCGGCGCAGCCTATGTCGATGCCTTGCTCTACCGGCGCAACGCCCTCGCGCAGGTCATGACCAAGTTTCATGCAAAATATAATTTGTTGCTCACGCCAACGTTGCCTCTGCCCGCATTCGAGGCAGGACGCGACACGCCTGCGCATGGCCGATATGGCGACGACTGGACGGCCTGGACGCCCTTCACCTATCCGTTCAACATCACCGGGCAACCTGCAGCCTCCGTGCCTTGCGGGCTGACAAAGGCCGGATTGCCGGCTGGATTGCAGATTGTCGGGGCTTTCGGTGATGATCTGACCGTGTTGCGCGCCGCCCGTGCTTATGAGCGGGCGTGCCCTTTTGCCACGATCAGCACCCCGCGCAGGAAGGCTTGAGGGCATCTGCCAGCCGACTGGCATGGCTTGTGCTTGGGTTTCACCAATGATGCAACTTGCGCATCATGCGTCGATTGTGGGCACTGACATGTCAACTGTGCATTGCCAGCGGAAATTCCGCTTCATACAGTGCATCGGATAGGGCCCGTCAGAGGCCATTGCAGCAAGGGGAGTCGAGCTACCATGGACCGCAGGACATTTCTGAAGACAGCCGCTGGAACCGGCGCTTTTGCTGCAACAGGCGGGCTTTCAATGCCGGCTATCTCGCAAAACGCAGCTGCGAAGACCTTGCGGTTCGTGCCGCAGGCCAACCTTGCGAATTTCGACCCGATCTGGGGCACGCAATATGTGGTGCGCAATGCCGCAGCCTTGGTCTGGGACACACTTTACGGCGTCGATGACACCCTGACGCCGCGCCGCCAGATGGCCGAAAGCGAGAGCGTCTCGGCAGATGGCCTGACCTGGACCTTCAAGCTCCGCTCTGGCCTCAAGTTCCATGACGGCACGCCGGTTCTGGCCAAGGACGTTGTTGCCAGCCTCATTCGCTGGTCTGCCCGCGACCCGATGGGCCTGATGATCCGCGCCATCCAGAACGAGATTGTCGCTGTCGATGACAACACGGTGCGCTGGTCGCTGAAGAAGCCCTATCCGAAAATGCTTCTCGCGCTGGCCAAGAACAATGCGCCCTGTTCCTTCATCATGCCCGAGCGCATCGCCAAGACTGATCCATTCCAGCAGATCACGGAATATGTCGGGTCTGGCCCGATGAAGTTCGTGCGCAATGAATGGGTTCCAGGCGCCAAGGCGGTGTTCGAGAAGTTCGCAGACTACGTGCCGCGCGCCGAAAAGGCCTCGTGGCTCGCCGGCGGCAAGCGCATGCTGGTTGACCGGATCGAGTGGATCATCATGCCTGATGCGGCCACCGCTTCGGCAGCACTTCAGAATGGCGAGATCGACTGGTGGGAGCTGGCCCTCACCGATCTGGTGCCGGTGCTCAAGCGCAACCGCAACATCAATGTCGATATTGCCGACCCGCTGGGCAATATCGGTTCCTTCCGCATGAACCACCTGCAGCCGCCCTTCAATGATGTGAAGGCAAGGCGCGCCGTGATGATGGCGATGAACCAGGAAGACTACATGCGCGCCATCGTCGGCTCGGACAACAACCTGTGGAAGCCGCTGCCAAGCTTCTTCACGCCCGGCACGCCGCTCTATACCGAGGCCGGCGGCGACATCCTGAAAGGCCCACGCAACCTTGATGCCGCCAAGCGCCTTCTGGCCGAGAGCGGTTACTCGGGCCAGCCGGTGGTCTGTGTGGTTGGACAGGATCTGCCACCTGTGAAGGCCCAAGGCGATGTTACGGCTGACCTGCTGAAACGGCTTGGCATGAATGTCGATTTCGTTGCCACCGACTGGGGCACTGTCGGCGCCCGCCGCGCCAAAAAGGACCCGCCGGCCCAGGGTGGCTGGAGCATGATCCACACCTGGCATGCCGGTGCCGATTGCATCAATCCGTCCTCGTATACGGCGGTGCGCGGCAATGGCGACAAGGCCTGGTTCGGCTGGCCAGACATTCCGGCGATCGAGACCGAGGTCAACAACTGGTTCGATGCGCCTGATCTTGCGGGCGAAAAAGCCGCGATTGCACGCCTCAATCAGGCCGCGATGGAGAACGTGGTTTATGCCCCGACCGGGTTTTTCCTGTCCTATCAGGCTTGGCGCAAGAACGTTACCGGCGTCACCAAGGGCCCGCTGCCGTTCTTCTGGGACGTGGCAAAAACGGCCTGATGCCGGGCAGACCATGCAACGCGCGCATCGGGGGCGAAACGTCTTGCCCCCGTTCAACGCCGCGACTGCATATCCGTTCGCTCGAACGTGACCCGGGATGTCCAGCTTATGCGAAAAGCGCATTGGCTCAGCTCATCTTTTGATCGCAAGATATTGCACCTTAAGGAGTTTTCCCCCGCGTGCTGCGCTATCTCATCAAACGTCTGCTGGCGACAATCCCCGTCATGGGTGTTGTTGGATTGTTCGTTTTCAGCCTGCTGTATCTGGCACCGGGCGATCCCGCAGCTGTGATTGCAGGCGATCAGGCCTCGCCTGCCGATGTCGAGCGCATCCGGCAGGGCCTTGGCCTCGACCGGCCATTTCTCATCCGGTTCAGCGAGTGGTTCTTCAACATCCTGCGGGGTGATCTGGGCCTCTCGATCTTCACCGGCCTGCCCGTGACAGCCATGATCAAGCAGCGGCTGGAGCCGACGGTTTCGCTGATGACACTCACCCTCATCCTGGCGGTCTCGATAGCCGTTCCCATGGGCGTGCTGGCCGCCTGGAAGTCTGGCACCTGGGTGGATCGCACCGTGATGGGTTTTGCCGTCATCGGCTTCTCCGTGCCCTCCTTCGTCATCGGCTAT
>JANMMX010000181.1:0-9812 GCA_031373605.1 Allobosea sp.
GGCACCTGTTGCCCCACCGCCACGCAACCCCTTTGGCGGCGCACTGCCGCGCGAGGCGCTGCCATCGGCATCTGGCTTTGGCGCCTTCATCCTCAGCTGGCAATCCTCGTTCTACCGCGAGCTGACAGCGGCACTCAAAGCGATCGCCACAAGCACGACCGCCCTGCCCGGCCTCCTGGGTCTCGCCTTTGCCTATGGCGTCTTCCACGCCGCCGGCCCCGGCCACGGCAAGGCGGTAATTTCCAGCTACATTCTTGCCGATGGGCGCAGCCTGACGCGCGGTCTGGTGCTCTGTGTGCTGGCCGCCCTGCTGCAGGCCCTTGTCGCCATTGCACTGGTGCTGACGCTGACGCTCGCACTGAAAGCCACGGCCGCGACCATGGGTGTCACCACACGCCTGATCGAGCAGACGAGCTTTTTGCTGGTAGCGCTCGTCGGCCTCTGGGTGCTTTGGCGCAAGTCGCGTCAGGCGGCGGCACTTCTGAACGGTACGGCGCTCACGCATGACGAGGCCTGCGATCACGTTCACCTGCCCGATGCGCAGGTGATCGGGCGGATGCAATCCTTTCGCGAGATGGCAGCTGTTGTGCTGGCAGCAGGCCTGCGACCCTGCGCAGGAGCCTTGATCCTGCTGGTGCTGGCCTTGTCGCAGGGGCTCTTCTGGGCAGGCATCGCCGCGACCTTCGCCATGGCGGCAGGCACCGCCATCATGACAGGCGCGCTGGCGGCACTCGCCGTCTTCTTCAAGTTCGCGGCGCTCAGGCTCGCCGCCGGGCGCGGTGTCTGGCCAGCCCGCCTGTTGCTGGCACTCGAATGCCTGGCGGCAGCCTTTGTCGCGCTGCTCGGGCTTGCGCTGTTCCTGGGCTACTGGACGAGTGGCCAAGGCGCGTAGACCCCGGACGCCATCAGGCGTGAAGCGCCTGCGGATCATTTTCCAGCAGGATTGGCTGGCCATGCGGTGTGGCCTCTGCCGCCCGCGCCCATGACGCGCTCATGGCATCAACGCCTTCATGCGTCGTCTGCCCCTTGGCGATCAGCAGATGCTCCAGTGCCTCGGCCCAGCGCTCGTAATAGTCAGAGCCATCGGTGCAACCGCCATGTTCCAGATGCTCGGCAATCTCGGCGCTCAGCGCCTGCGCCCATTCATTCCAGGTGAAGAGCCCCTTGGCATGCAGCGCCAGCGTCAACGCAAAGGCCTGCGCCTGCCATGGCTCGGCAAAGACCGGGCCGGATGCATCCGACGGCAAAGGCGCATGCGCAGCCAGTGCGGCAACGAGCTCGGTTTCAGGCTGGCTCAAGATAACTCTCCCACGCATCGACACTGACGCTCAGGCTTGGGTCCGCCCCGCGACCCCAGAGTTCGGAGCCATCGAAAGCGACGGTGTACAGCCATTGCGGCGCCTCACCTCCGCCATGGGCGTTTGTGTCGGGGAAGACATGCCCGCCATGGATGATCTCGATGGTGCCGACCTTGCCGCGCACATATCGCGGCAGGCGCGTATGTCCCTCGCGATGCTCGACAATGGTGCGCACGCGGTCGCCGGCGCGATAGCGCGCAGGTGTCGCCACAGGCCGTTCAGTCGGGCCGCCTCTTGCCAGAACGCCGCGCATCATGTCGGCATCCGGCACACGGTTCGGCGCGCGGCGCGGTGCAGAAACTTCGCCCGAAGCCAGTTCGGCCTCGCTGAGAAAGCCATGCCGGACCAACAGCGCGCTCAGAGCACGGAACCAGATCTCGTAATAGGTGATGCCATAATAGATCGCGGGCGGCAGGCTTTCGCGCACATGGCGGCTCTCGTCGATGGTCCAGTGGCCCATCGCGCCGCCAGCCACCGTCAGGGCCAGCGCGCGTGGCTCCCAGACTGCGTGGAACAGCGGCTCGTTCCGGTCCGGCGCAACCGGACCGAAGCCCATCTGGCCGCCAAGGTCCTGCGGGCCGTTCATGCGGCCACCTTGCCGGGCAAAGCCGCCTGCTCGGTGCCGATCATCGCATTGCGGGTCACGAGTTCCATCAGGCGCTCTTCGCTCCAGCCATCAGTCCCTGAAGGACGCTGCGGCACGACAAGATAGCGGATTTCGGCGGTCGAATCCCAGACGCGGATGCGGGTGGATTCCGGCAGCTCAAGCCCGAACTCCGCCAGTACGCTGCGCGGATCGATCACCGCGCGCGAGCGATAAGGCGGCGCCTTGTACCAGACCGGCGGCAGACCCAGCACCGCCCAAGGATAGCAGGAGCACAGCGTGCACACGGTCAGGTTATGCTCGGTGTCGCTGTTCCAGACAGCCACCATGTGCTCGCCCTGCCGGCCCGTATAACCCAGCGAGGCGATGGCTGCGGTGGCATCATCCTTCAGCCATTTTGCGAAGGCCGGATCGGTCCAGGCTTTCGCTACAATGCGGGCACCGTTGCGCGGACCGACCTTCGTTTCATAGGTGTCGATGATCGCGTCCAGCGCAGCCGGATCGACATAGCCCTTGGCAACCATCAGCGTCTCGAGCGCTTTCACCCGCGCCTGAACGGGCGAGAAGTGGTTGTCGTGCTCATGGTCATGCCCGTGGTCATGGTCATGGTGGTGATGGTGGTGTGGATCGTGATTTGCGCTCATGACGGCAGTCTAGTGCAAGCGAGACCCGCCCGTCACCCGCCAGAAACGCGTGACCGGCTATGCCAAGGCGGCAAGCGACATCGCGACATAAAGCCCACCCGCGCAGGGCCAGAGCAGCAGCACCCAGAGGATCAGCTTTTTGGCCTTGCGTGCCGGGTCCATCGATCCTGCCTCGACCCGGACCATCCGGATCATGGCAGGATTGTGGCACAGGACCGTGAGGATCAGGCCAAATCGGACGCTCCAATGCGACGCATTGCGGCAAGCAGCCGTTAACGTTCAGGCGATGCGCACCCGCGCCGCAACCTCGATCCGTACTGCCAGGTCAACCAGCGACTGGTCCGAGCCCTTCGGCCCGATCAGCGAGAGGCCAAGAGGCGCGCCATGGCGATGCGAGGTCGGGATCGTGATCTGCGGAAAGCCGGAGAGGCCTGAAAGGCATAGCAATCTGAGTGCCCGGTTACGGAAATCATCAAGGTCCGCCTCGTTGGTCGAAACCAGCGGCGCAACATCAGGCACGGTCGGCAGCAGCAGCACCCCATCACGCCCCAGCAGCTTCGCGAGCGCCAGTTTGAAAGCCTCACGCGTGACATTGCCCTTGGCGACGTCCGCATCGCTGACTGCCTTGGAAAAGGCAAAGCGCTCGGCCACGCCCGGCCCTAAAGGCGGCTTGAAGTGGTCGATCATCGCGCCATCGGCCTCCCAGGCCTCGCGGCCCTGCAGCCAGCGGAAGGCCCAGTAGAGCGCGTCCTGATCTGTCACAGCCATCACTGATTGCGCCTCGCCATGCACGAGCCCGATGCGGCGCACAGCATCGCGCAAAATCGTTTCCGCCTCCGGCACGGCCTGCGCAAACAGGTCCTCGCCCAGCAGGAAACGCGGCCGCTCCGGCAGGGACACCCTGTCTTTGCCCAGCAGTAGCGGGGCCACGCGGGCAAAAGTCTCGCCATCACGCGCAAACCAGCCCGGTGTGTCGAAGCTCGCTGCCAGCGGCCAGGTGCGGGCCAGCGTCACGCGGCCATGCGTCGGCCTGATGCCGAAGAGCCCGCCATAGCTGGCAGGTGCGCGCACCGAACCACCCGTATCCGAGCCCAGCGCAATGTCGGCCAGCCGCCCGGCAACGGCCGCCATCGAGCCGCAGGAGGAGCCGCCCGTGATGCGATCAGGAGCTGCCGGGTTCACAGGCGCACCGAAATGCGCGTTTTTTCCGTTCAGCGAGAAAGCCAGCTCGTCCGTATGCACTTTGCCGACAAATCGCGCGCCCGCGTCCAGCAGCTTCTGCACCACAGGCGCGGTCGCCTTCTTGATGCCGGACATGGCCAGCACATGTGGCGAGCCTGCACCTGTCGGATAGCCCTTCACATCATAAAGGTCCTTGACCGCCAGCGTCAGCCCGGACAGCGGCCCCATCGCTGCATGGCGCACGGGCGCATCGGGATAGGGAATGAAACAGCGAAACGGATCGTCCCGGAAAACAGCCTGCTTTGCCATGGCTCAGATTCCCTTCGCGTCGCCGTCAGAGCGCGGATCATGGGTCGCCTCGACATGGCCCTTCACGTGCTTCACGAGCATACCCGCATGGCCAAAACTGTCGGCATAGGGCTCGCTGAACTCTTCGAGCATATGGCCTGCAACCGCGAGCTTGGTGATGAGCATGTGGTCGAAGCGGTTCTCGGTCTTGAGCGAGGTGGTGTTGCCGCCCCACGTCTTGCCGAAGAGCCAGCGCGGCGCGTCCACTGCTGCCGCGACGCCTGCGCCGAAGCGATAGCGCGAGAAAATCTGCGCCTGGAATTGCGGCTGGCCGTCGCCGCCCATCGCGCCGTAGGACATCAGCCGCCCATCATCGAAACCGGCCATGGCAGGGTTCAGCGTATGGAACGGCTTGCGGCCCGGCGTCAGCGGGTTCATCGCCTTGGGATCGAGCGAGAAGGACACGCCCCGGTTCTGCCAGGTAATGCCCGTCTTCGGCAGCACGCAGCCTGAACCATACTCCCAGTAGAGCGACTGGATGTAGGACACGGCCATGCCCGACCCATCGATCACGCCCATCCAGATCGTGTCGCCATCGCCAGACTTCAGCGGCCATGACGCGGCACGCTTGCGATCGATCGCCGCCGCCTCACGGGCGAACACCGCGTCAGTCAGCAGCGAACCCGGATCAATCTTCATATGCGCCGGATCGGTGACATGGCGGTCCCGCAGTGCAATCGCCCGTTTGGTCGCCTCGATCAGCCCGTGATGATGGTCAAAGCTTTCGGCCCTGGTCACGGCCAGTTTCTCGAAAATGCCGAGGATCAGCAGCGAGGCCAGCCCTTGCGTTGGCGGCGGAAAGTTCCAGACTGTGACGCCCGGCAGCTTGATCGACAGCGGCTGAACCAAGGTGGCACGGAACGCCTCCAGATCAGCTCGCGTGACCGGTGCGCCGATCCTGTCGAGATCAGCGGCCATCTCGCGGCCCAGATCGCCGCGATAGAAATCGTCGAGCCCGGCATCAGCCAGCTGCTGAAGGCTGGCGGCAAAGGCCGATGGCTTGCGCAAGGCACCCGCCGCCATGCGCTCGCCACCCGGCCAGTAGAGATCGCAGAAACCGGGCGCCGCCTTCAGTGCGTCAAGCTCCTTGGGTCCATAGCGCCCCTCTGACTGTGAAACCGCATAGCCACGGCTGGCGTGGCCGATGGCATCGCTCATCAGGTCCTTCAGCGGCATGCGCCCACCGAGCCGCTCTGACAGTGCCAGTGCCGCCTGCCAGCCGCCAATCGCGCCCGCCACCGTGACAGCCGCATCGGCCCCGCGCGGTGGCACGGCCTCAAGGCCTTTCTCGCGATAATTGGCGATGGTGGCCTTCGCCCCCGCTGGCCCACAAGCCTCGATGGCATGCACCTTGCCGCCGGGCTCATGCACCAGCCAGAAGCCATCGCCGCCAATTGCGTTCATGTGTGGATAGACGACCGCAATCGTTGCGGCCATCGCCACCATGGCCTCGATGGCATTGCCACCCTCCGCCAGCACGGCGCGGCCAGCCTCGGAGGCGAGATGATGCGGCGCTGCCACGGCAGCAGACGGGAAGACAGGGGATTCAAGCATGATGAAGGCGGCCTGCTGGTTTGGCGAAATCAAGAAATTGGCGAAAACAAAAGCGAGGCGCAATAAGTTGCACGAAGTGCCATGGTCCGCTAGGCGTTGTCAGCAACCGGCCTTGCCCAAAAAGGCATATCCCGCAAACCGCTGCGACGAGACCAAAACAACCATGGCGACGGCACAGACCAACTGGAAGAACCTCGGCACCATCGTCTCGCTGGCCATTCTGGTCGGCACCGAAGTGCTGGGCGTGGCGCTGGCTGCCGGATGGGCGCTGGGTGGCATTTTCGACCTGGGCCAGACCATCACCATTGCCATGATGGTGCTGTTTGCCGGGCTCGGCGTGTTTGGCATGGTGGCCTTTATCCGGAATGCCATTGCGGTCGAACCCATCAAAGGCTGATCTGCCTCTGGTCGAGAGGCCATTGCCTCCCTAAGTTGTCTCCCAAGCCGACGCCATAGGAGCGGTCGGCACATTCGGGAGAGACCATATGACCACGAAGTTCACGCGCCGCACGGCGATGATTGGCGGCGCAGCCATCGGCGCCTCGCTTTCGATGCCTGCCCTGGCCCAGGCCAAATCGCGCCTCACAATCGTCACCGGCGGCACAGGCGGCGTCTTCTATCCCTATGGCGGCGGCCTCGCCAAAATCCTGACCGAGAAGGTCGCCAACACGCAGGCCACTGCGCAGGTCACCGGTGGCTCGGTCGACAATTGCAAGCTGGTCCATTCCGGCGAGGCCGATATCGGTTTCACGACACTTGACTCAGCCTATGATGCGATGACCGGCACAGGCGCCTATGCCAAGGATGGCAAGCAGGACGTGCAGGTTCTGGCCGTGCTCTATGATTCATTCCTTCACGTCGTTGCCGCACAGGGCGCGGGCGTCACCAATATTGCCAGCCTCAAAGGCAAGCGCGTCTCGGTGGGCTCGGCCGGTTCCTCCACCGAGTCGATTGCCGACCGTGTGCTCGAGGCCGGTGGCCTGGCCCCGATGAAGGACATCACCCGCGACAATCTCTCAGTGGCCGAATCTGTCGGCGCGCTGAAGGATGGCAAGGTTGCGGCCTTCTTCTGGATCGGTGGCATCCCGACCGCAGCCGTGCGCGACCTCGCGACTTCCGGCCAGCCAGCACTGACCTTCCTGCCGACAGGCGATGAGCTGGCCAAGATGGAAAAGCAGTTCCCCGGCCTTTATCGTCCGTTCAACCTGCCATCGGGTGCCTATGCCGGTGTGACCAGCAACGTGGCAGGCCTTGGCGTTGCCAACGTGCTCGTCGTCAGCAGCAAAATGAAGGCCGACACAGTCACCGGCGTGCTCAACGGCATTTTCGGCAATCTCGAAGAGGTGCAGAAAATCCACCCCGAAGCGCGCCGCCTCACCGTGCAGGGCGCTGCTGCCAAGACCGCCGTGCCGCTGCACCCGGCAGCTGCCGCCTTCTACAAGTCCAAAGGCGCTTGAGTGCCCTGCGCCTGACAGTGGCGCTTGCCAACATCTGACGAAAGAAAGCCCGGGCGGTTCACCGCTCGGGCTTTTTCATTTACACCTGTTTCCGCGACAGCCAGCCGCAGAGCTTGCATCGCAAAAAGAACACCAGGGGGAAACATGGCCACACAAGCACAGTCGGGCGACAAGATCGCCTTGAGCGCCGAAGAGCTTGAGCGGCTTTCGTCCGATTCCGAAGGCGGCCCGGCGCAACGCGCCACCGGCTGGTTTGGCTGGTTCACCAGCAGCATCGCCTTCGGCATTTCGGCCTATGCGCTCTACTGGACGCAGTTTGCGGTCAACACCACGGTCTATCGTTCCAGCTTTCTGGCGATCACGCTGGCGCTGATCTTCTGGCTCTATCCGCTGGTGCGTGGCGGCGAGAAGGCTGAGCCCCGCCGCGCAACCATCGAGGAATGGCTGACAGCACTCGCCGCGATTGGTCTGCTGGTCTTCGTCGTCATGCAGGGCAACATCCTGCAGCGCGGCGCCTTCGCCAGCGGCATCGCTGTTGTGACGGGCCTCGCCTTCGCCACCTATCCGCTGGTGACGGCCAGCCGCTGGCTGTCGCAAAGCCGCATCTTTGACTGGGTGCTGGCGCTGCTGGCACTTTTTACCGCGTGGTACCTCGCGGAGCATGCCGAGGCGATCAAGACGCGCGCCACGCGCCCCACCGCGGATGATCTGGTGCTGGGGTCTATCCTGATCCTTTTCGTGCTCGAAGGCACACGCCGCACCGTCGGCTGGATCCTGCCCGCAGTGACCATGGTCTTCCTGGCTTATTGCTACTTTGGCCCCTCGATCCCTGAGCCTTTCGACCATCGCGGTTTTTCGCTGAACCGCATCATCGGCCAGAACTATCTGACGCTGGAAGGCATCTTCTCCACACCGATGGATGTGGCCGCCACCTTCATCATCCTGTTCACGATCTATGGCGCGGTGCTGGACCGGGGCGGCGCCGGACGTTTCTTCATCGACTGGGCCTTTGCCCTCTTCGGCAAGAAGCCCTCGCCGTCCGCGCCGGGCCGCGCCGTCGTCGCCTCGGGCTTCCTGCTGGGAACGGTCTCTGGCTCGGGCGTCGCAACCACCGTAACCGTCGCCTCGCTGGCCTGGCCGATGCTGAAAAAATCCGGCTACCCGCCGAATGTCGCGGGCGGCCTGCTGTCAGCGGCAGGCATTGGCGCGACACTCTCGCCGCCGACGCTGGGCGCTGCCGCCTTCATTATCGCCGAATATCTCGACGTCGATTACCTGACGATCCTGATCTACGCGACGATCCCGACCATCCTGTATTACCTCTCCTGCTGGCTGATGACTGAAGCCGACTCGCGGCGTCTCGGCATCCTGCCGGTGAAGACTTCGAATGACTCGCTCTGGGCGCTGACCAAGGATCAAGGCTATCACTTCCTCTCGCTTGGCGCGATCGCGCTGTTCCTGGTGCTGGGCTACACCTCGTTCATGGCGGTGTTCTGGTCCATCATCATCGCCTTTGGCCTGTCGATGCTCAGGGTCGACAGCCGTCTGGTGACGCCGCGCGCCTTCTGGATCGGCTGCGCGGCAGCTGTCGCTACCTTCGGGATCGGCATGACAGGCCTGCCCAATGCGCTGGGTCTGCAGGAGTTGTTCGACGGGCGTATCTCGGTCAGCATGTTCTGGGGCATGGCGGCTGCGCTGCTGGCGTCCGGGCTGGAGGCGCTGGCGGCACGCCGCGCCAACCGCGAGCCGACAGAAGGCGCGACCCGCATGATCGAGGCATTGACCGATGGCGCACGCTCGACACTCGGCATCATCGCCACCTGCGCCTGCGCTGGCATCATCGTCTCGGTGGTGAACCTCACCGGCCTTGGCCTCACGCTGTCAGGCATCATCGTCGAGGTTGGCGGCGGCTCGCGCCTGTTGGTTATCACCATGGCAGCCATCGCCATGTGGGTCCTCGGCCTCGCCGTGCCGGTGACAGCCAGCTACATCATCGCCGCTGTCATGCTTGTTCCGGCCCTCACCAAGGTCGGCATCCCCGAGCCTGCCGCGCACATGTTCATGTTCTACTATGCCGTGCTGGCGGACGTGTCCCCGCCAACCGCGCTCGCGCCTTTTGCTGCTTCCGCCATCTGCGGCGGCAAGCCCTTCGCCACCATGATGCAGGCGTGGAAATACACGCTGCCAGCCTTCCTCGTGCCCTTCATGTTCTGCCTGACGCCTGATGGCATGAACCTGCTGATGCTGACCCCTGCCGGCAAGCTGCCGGTAAATTTTGGCGAATGGGCCTCGATCCTGATGACAACAGCGACCTCGTCACTGGCGATTGTCGGGCTCGTCATCGGCGCAACAGGCTACGCGCTGAAAACCGCCAACACTTTGGAGCGTGTGTTGGCGACGCTGGGCGGCTGCCTGCTGTTGGCTGCTGACATTCGCCTCGACATGGCGGGCGCGGCAATTCTGGCCGTCACGTTGACCATGCATTGGCTGCGTGTGCGGCATCAGGGTGCGCAACCCGCCACCTGATGCCTTGCTTGCGCCACGAAGGACCGGCTATCGCTCGTCATGACTTTCGCAATGCAGGACTGACCGATGATCGACCGCCGCACCATGCTCAAGACCGTTGCAGCCAGCACCGCCGCTCTGGCGACCGCTGGTTTCAGCA
>JANMMX010000227.1:0-7028 GCA_031373605.1 Allobosea sp.
CGCGCGCTCACGGGGTGCGCCTTCCTGATATTCGCGCGGCTCGCGCGGTGTCCGGTCACGCTCGGGTGCAGTCTTGCCGAAGCTGTTGCGCTCGCGCTGCGGCGGGCCTGAATCATGCAGGTCTTCCGGGGCAGGCAGGCGCGCGCGGAACAGACGGGCGAGCGCGGTGGCGATGTCTTCGGCAGAGCGGCCCTGCAGCAGGGCCTGCGCCAGAACAGTGTCTTCCTCGGTCGCTTCCGCTGTCAGGATAGGGTCCTTCAGCAGACGCTCAACATCGCGGGCGCGAATGTCCTCGGCGGTAGGTGCGCCGCTCCAGGTGGCATCGATGCCCGCGCCGAAGATCAGCCCTTCGGCCTTGCGACGGCGGGTATAGGGCACCAGCAGCACGCAGGTGCCGCGCTTGCCGGCGCGCCCGGTGCGGCCCGAGCGATGCAGCAGCGTTTCCTTGCTGCCCGGCAGATCGGCATGAATGACCAGTTTCAGATCCGGCAGATCAAGCCCGCGCGCGGCGACATCGGTCGCAACACAGACCTTGGCGCGGCCATCGCGCAGCGCCTGCAGCGCATGGCTGCGCTCGCTCTGCGTGAGTTCGCCCGACAGGGCGACCGCGCCAAAGCCGCGCTCGACCAGCGCCGCATGCAGATGTCGCACAGCCTCGCGGGTGTGGCAGAAAACGATACTGGCGCCATCCTCATAGAAGCGCAGCACATTCACCACGCCATGCTCGATCTCATTGGGCGCGATGCGGATGGCGCGATAATCGATATCGCCATGCGGCTGGTTTTTCACCAGCGTGTCGATGCGCAGCGCATTGCGCTGATAGCTGCGGGCCAGCGTCGCGATGTCACGCGGAATGGTGGCCGAGAACAGCAGGGTGCGGCGCGAGGCAGGCATCGCTTCCAGCATGAATTCCAGGTCTTCGCGGAAGCCGAGATCGAGCATCTCGTCGGCCTCGTCGAGCACGACAGCCTTCAGCTCCGAAATATCGAGCTGGCCGCGCTCGATGTGGTCCTTCAGGCGGCCGGGCGTGCCAACCACGATGTGGCAGCCAGCATCCAGCGCGCGCGCCTCGCGGCGGGCATCCATTCCGCCGACGCAGGCGACAACACGGCCACCGGCCTTGGCATAAAGCCAGGTCAGCTCGCTATGAACCTGCATGGCCAGCTCGCGCGTAGGCGCGATCACCAAGACGGCGGGCGGCCCGGCATGACCAAGCTTTTCGGCATCGCCCAGAAGCGTGGTGGCGAGTGCGAGCCCATACGCGACCGTCTTGCCCGAGCCCGTCTGCGCGGACACCAGCAGGTCGCGGTCCGTCGCCTCGGGCTCGAGCACGGCGAGCTGAACCGGCGTCGCGGTCAGGTAGTCGCGGGCGACAAGTGCTGCCGAAAGCAGGGCAGGCAAAGGCGGAAAGGCTGTCGGGGCGACATCGGGGGCGTTCATGGGGCGTTATGTCCAGTGCAGTGAGGCGGGCATGCCATCGGGCCGCTGACGACAGGAATCGTTCAGCAAGACACAACAGGCAACCGGCGTGATTTCACCGCGCTGATAAACGAATACGGTCGCAAAGGCTATGGTGGGCCTGCCCGTGCAGCAAGATTGCCCTTACTCCACCGGCTCCGGACCCTCATCCGGCACGGCTTGCCCTGCAGGCTGCACCTGCGCGGGCGCCGCTGCCACGGGCGCAGGCAAGGGTTGCGTCTGCACCGGCACCGGCGCGGGCTGTGGCCTGCCACGGCTGTTCCAGGTGCGGGTGCCGATGTCGAAGCGGCCCTGACGCCAGCCTTCGAACTCTTCTTCCGAACCAAAGAAGGCGTTGCGGTCCACATCGCCGCGAATGCCGGGCACGCGGCCGGTCGTGGTGTATTGCCAGAAAGCCCAGGGCCGGTTGTTGTAGCGCGTCTCGGGCTTGGCTGCGGTCGAGCGCAGCCAATAGGCATACTCGTTGAACTGGCCTTCCAGAATGTCCTTGTGGAAGGTGATGTCGGTGTAGATCACCGGCTTCTTGCCCGTGGTCTGCTCCAGCTCGGTCAGCATCAGCTGGATTTTTTCCAGCGCCAGTTGCTTGTTGATCTTGTGCGGGCAGGTGCGCGAATGGCCGTTCCATTCAAGGTCAAGCACCGGCGGCAGCGCATCAGGGTCATTGGGGATGTGCTGGCGGAACCAGAGCGCCTGCTCATGTGCCGGGCGGCACCAGAACACGAAATGATAGGCGCCGCGTGGCACGCCGGCGCGCTTGGCGGCGGCCCAGTTGCGGGTGAACATCGGGTCGATGTAGTCGCCGCCCTCGGTCGCCTTGATATAGGCAAAGCGCGTGCCTGAAGCCTTCACATCGGCCCAGTCGATCTCGGCCTGATAGCGCGCCACGTCGATCCCGTGGATCGGGTGGTTCATTGCGGTGGCCACGCCCGGATGTGGGCGCACATCGCCCTTCTGGCTGTAGCGGCCCGAATAGTCGACCACGCAGCCAGCAAGTGCAGTAAGCAGGGCGCCACCGAGCAGCAGGCGCGAGAATTTGGGAAATGAAGCAAAGGACATGAGCCAAGGTTTCGCTCGAAAGGGTTGATGTTGCGTTGACAGGCCGTGCCGCTGCGGCAGATTTATGACCGCAACATTCAGTTTCCGGTGCTCTACATCCTCAACCAGAGGGTTGCGATGCCCAGGAAGGCGAAGAAACCCACCATATCTGTCACGGTTGTGACAAAGGTGCCTGACGAAACCGCCGGGTCAATATCCAGTCGGTCCAGCGTCACCGGGATCAGCACGCCGGCTAGCGCTGCAGCCAGCAGATTGGCAATGATGGCCAGCCCGATGACCACGCCAAGCCCCGTGCTGGAGAACCAGAGCGCGGCCATCACGCCGGTGATGAGTGCAAAGGCTGCGCCGTTGATGAGCGCCACCTTCATCTCGCGGGTGAAGAATTTTCGCAGGTTCCACGCGCCCAATTCGCGTGTGGCGAGCGCACGCACCGCGACTGTCATGGTCTGCGTCGCGGCATTGCCGCCCTGGCTGGCGACGACCGGGGCCAGCACGGCCAATGCCACCATCTTCTCGAGGCTGGCCTCGAACAGCTTCATCACGGCAGCTGCCAGAAACGCTGTGAGCAGGTTCACGAAAAGCCAGCGGAAGCGGCCCTTGGCGATCTCGGCGAAGCTGTCCGACAGTTCTTCATCGCCCGCCACGCCGCCGAGCTGCTTGACGTCGTCATCTGCCGCCTCTTCGATGACATCGACAATGTCATCGATGGTCATGACGCCGACAAGCCGCCCGCTCTCGTCCACGACAGGTGCTGCGACCAGATTGTAGCGCTGGAACATGCGCGCCACGTCTTCCAGATCATCGGTTGCGGCCACCGTGCGGCGGTCCTCGTCCACCAGTTTGTCGATCTTGACCGGGCGCTTGGTGCGCAAAAGCTGGTCCAGCGGCACCGCGCCAAGGAAGTGATGCGCCGGGTCCACCACGAACAGCTCGTAGAACCGGTCCGGCAAGTCGGTGGCCTCGCGCATGAAATCGATGGTCTGGCCAACGGACCAGAAGGGCGGCACCGCCAGCACGTCGGTTTCCATGCGTCGACCGGCTGAGCCTTCCGGATAGTCGAGGCTCTTTTGCAGTGCGATGCGCTCGGAAGCGGGCATCTTGTCGAGGATCTCGGCCTTGTCGGCCTCGTCCATGTCTTCGAGAATGTAGACCGCGTCATCAGAATCGAGATCGCGCATGCCTTCCGCGACAGTCTCGGCCGGCAACTCCTCGAGAATGTCCTCGCGCACCGAATCATCGACTTCGGTCAGCGCCGCGAAGTCGAAATCGGCCCCCAGCAGCGAAATCAGCTTCGGCCGGTCCTCGGCATCCAGCGCCTCGATCAGTGCGCCCATGTCGGCCTCGTGGAGATCATCCACAAGGCCGCGCAAGGTCGTGACATCGGAGAGCAGCACGGCTTCCGAGACTTCGGCGACAAAGCCGGCGTTCATCGTCCCGTCATCATCGCGAACGTCATGTTCCGCGCTGTCGAGCGCGACCAGAATCGGGGCGTCAGTTTCGCTCATCTGCCCCTCCGGGATTCGTTGCTGCAATGCTGCTGTGCGCCGGTTCTGACAGGCTGAGACGCGACTGACAACGCGTCGCGCGGCAATTGTGCCAATCTATGGCGTCGGCGCGCGATTCGACGCTGATTGTCTCCCGGATGAGTCGAAACCGTGACGAAGCCCGAAATGCCAAGCGAACCGAAGCCCGAAAAATTGACACCGGGCCTCAACAAGCGCCAGAGCCGTCGTGTCGTGCTTGGCGGGCTTGTGGCAGCACTCGCGCTACCTTCGGCGCCGGTGGTCGCCGCCTCGTGTCGCCCGCAGGCACTTGGCACTTCGCGCACGTTGCGCATCAACACCTCCGGTGGCCTCAAGCTGGGCCACAAGACCTATGCGCAGACGCTCGATCTGGCCGAAGGAGAGGTGGTGCTCACCTTCGATGACGGCCCCTCCGGCGCGCCGACGCTGGCTGTGCTTGATGCACTCAAGGCAGAATGCGTGCAGGCGACATTCTTCCTGATCGGGCGCAACGCCGCTGCCAATCCGGGTCTGGCACGGCGGATCGTCGCTGATGGCCACAGCGTGGCGCATCATTCCTTCTCGCATCCATGGACCTTCCGGCAGCGCAGCTTCGAGGTAGGGCGGGCGGACGTCGTGAAAGGCTTTCAGGCGGTGGATGAGGCCGCTTTTGGCGCGGCGACCGCCACGCCAAGGTTACCTTTTTTCCGTTATCCCGGCTTTGCCGACACGCCGGAGCTGAATGCGTGGCTGGCCAGCATGGGCGTCGGCATCTTCGGCTGCGATCTCTGGGCCAGCGACTGGACGCCGATGAGCCCCGAGCGCCAGCTCACGCTGATGATGGGCCGCTTGCGGCGCGAGCGGCGCGGCATCCTGCTGTTTCACGATGTGCAGCCGCAGACCGCCGCCATGCTGCCAGCCTTCCTGCGCGCGTTGCGCGAGGGCGGCTACCGTGTGGCACATCTCGATCAGGGGCCATTGCGCCCGGCGCTTCGGGACGCGCGACCCGGTTGGCGCGCGCAAACCGAGCGCATCATTGCGGGTAGACGGTAGCGTTGTGACAAACGAAAACGGCGACCTGTTGCCAGATCGCCGTTCAAGGAGTGATGCACCCAGATATGGTGCGGCCAAGAGGACTCGAACCTCCACGGGTCTCCCCGCTACCACCTCAAGGTAGTGCGTCTACCAATTCCGCCATGGCCGCGTGCCGGGAAACGAGCCTTCGCTCAGTTGCCAGCGAGGCGCGGTCTAGCAAATCGAATCCCGTGTCACAAGGCTTTGCGCCACGTTTCTTGCCAGCTATCGATGCGATCAGGCTGCGGCAGCCATATCGACCATCGAATAAACGGTCGGGCGCTTCAGCAATTCGGTGATCTCGACCTGAATGCGCGAGCCGGTGACGATGACCTGTCCGCGCGCAAAGGGATGATTGTTGGCGAGAATCTCGACCTGATCGTTCTCGGTGGCCGCAAGCTCGATCACGGCACCGCGGCCCATGCGAAGCAGCTTGTGGATCGGCATCTTGGTGCGGCCCAGCACCACGGCCAAATCCATGAACACGAGATCCAGATCAGTCTTCAACGCTTGCCTCCAGGCCGTTTCGGGGCCACATCGACCGACAGGGTGTGGGCCTTCTTGCCAAACTGTGAACAGACAGGGTTAAGACGACGTGAACAGCCGGGCTGAGATCGCGATTTCATTTGTGCCGGTCGAGGCTGCGGCACCCGTCGAATGGGTGATTGCGGAAGGGCTTGTCGGCTATGAAGACGCGCTTGCCGAAATGGAAAGCCGCGCTGCACTCATAGCCGAAGGGCTGGCACCCGAGCGCGTCTGGCTGGTCGAGCATCCGCCGCTCTACACGGCTGGCACCTCAGCCAATGCTGCTGATCTCATCGCGCCGGACCGGTTTCCGGTGCATTGGACGGGCAGGGGCGGGCAGTTCACCTATCACGGTCCTGGCCAGCGCGTGGCCTATGTGATGCTGGACCTCAAGCGCCGCCAGCCCGATCTGCGTCGATTCGTGGCCGCGCTCGAAAGCTGGCTCATTGGCACGCTGGCTGAATTCAACGTCATCGGTGAGCGACGCGAGGATCGTGTTGGCGTCTGGGTGAGGCGGCCCGATAAGGGCGCAGGCGTCGAGGACAAGATCGCCGCCATCGGCATCCGCGTGCGGCGCTGGGTGAGTTTTCACGGCATTTCGCTCAACCTTGAGCCCGATCTGGCGCATTTCGACGGCATCGTGCCCTGCGGCGTTGCGATGCATGGTGTGACGAGCCTAGTCGATCTCGGATTGCCGGTGACGATGCCTGAACTCGACATGCAGCTGAGGGCGCAGTTCGAGCTGGTGTTCGGGCCGACCGTGCATGTCGCGGGCCCGACGCCAAGCGGCGCTTAACACTCCAGACACCATTGAGCCGCACTGTTGCGTCGGGTTGCGGGGCCCCGTGGACGGAGTTCGACCATGAAGAAAATCACACTCGCCATGCTTCTGGCGCTGACAGCTGCGGCCTGCACGACCTCTGAGGCACGCCTGAGCGGCGCCGCAGCCGGTGCTGGAACGGGCGCACTTGTGGGCGGGCCGATTGGCGCAGTTGCAGGCGGCGTCATCGGCGTGATGGCCGGCCCACCAGTCACCAAGGCCGCAGGCTACTGAGCCACCTCGCGAAGCTGCACAGTAGCTCACGCGCCTTCACACGTTGCAGGCCAGCATCTGGCACGCCATAACCCTCGAAAGCTGTTCTGCTGCGGGGTTTCTGTTGTGCCGGTTCTGACAAGCAAGGTTGATCTCGCTGCGCCCGAGACGCGTGCCAATGCGCAATCCTGGGCCACCATCCGGGCCGAGCTTGAGGCAAGACGCGCAACCGCTGCACTCGGCGGCAACGAGAAATCGCGGGATCGCCACACCGCGCGCGGCAAGCTGCTGCCGCGTGAGCGCGTGCTGCGCCTGCTCGATCAGGGTTCGGCCTTTCTCGAAGTCGGCTCGCTCGCCGC
>JANMMX010000237.1:0-3714 GCA_031373605.1 Allobosea sp.
GCGCCCTTGTTGGTGACAACCAGCGTCATGGCCGAGACATCGCGCACGCCTGGCTCCAGCCCGATGATGTCCTTGATGTGCCTGAGCCGCGACATGAAGCGGCCTTCCAACCCGGCAATCATGGCATCCGCATCGCCGCGCGCGACGGCCAGCGCCGCAATCACGGTGTTGTTGGTGCGCACCAGCGATTTGGCGGCATCTGGCGTGATTCCGCGCCGTCCGGCAATCGCCAGATAAGTCTGCACATAGTCGCGGTAGCGCGGATCATCCTCGGGGTTGACCAGCTCGAAATCGCGGCCCGCCTTGATGGAAAGGCCAAAGCGCTTGATGCGCGTTTCCACCACGCTGGGCCGGCCGATCAGGATCGGCACCGCCATGCCCTCTTCCAGCACGACCTGGGCCGCGCGCAGCACGCGCTCATCCTCGCCCTCGGCATAGATGACGCGCTTGGGGTCGGCCTTTGCCTGAGTGAACATCGGCTTCATGATGAAGCCTGAGCGGAAGACGAAGCGCGACAGGTCCTCGCGGTAGGAATCCATGTTGAGGATCGGCTTGGCTGCGACGCCGGACGCCATGGCCGCTTCTGCCACCGCTGGCGCGATGCGCAGGATCAGCCGCGGATCAAACGGATTGGGGATCAGCGAGTGGATGCCGAAGGTGCGCGTCTCGCCGCCATAGGCGCGCGCCGCGATGTCGCTGGTGGCTTCGCGCGCAAGCGCTGCAATGGCGCGCACAGCAGCCAGCTTCATCTCCTCGTTGATCGCCGTCGCCTGCACATCAAGCGCGCCCCGGAAGATATAGGGGAAGCACAGGACGTTGTTGACCTGGTTGGGATAATCCGACCGGCCGGTGCAGATCATCACGTCGGGCCGTGCTTCGAGCGCGGCTTCGGGCGTGATTTCCGGGTTGGGGTTGGCCAGCGCCAGCACCAGCGGCTTTTCGCCCATCGACTTCAGCATCTCGGGCTTCAGCACGCCGGCAGCTGACAAGCCCAGGAACACATCGGCGCCGCCAATCACATCGGCCAGTTTGCGCGCCTCCGTCTCCTGCGCATAGACCGATTTCCAGCGATCCATCAGCTTCTCGCGGCCCTTGTAGACAACGCCTTCGAGATCGGTGACGAAAATGTTCTTCACCTGCGCGCCGAGCGACACCAGCAGGTTGAGACAGGCAAGTGCAGCTGCGCCCGCGCCCGACACCACGATCTTGACCTTGGCGATGTCCTTGCCCGTCAGATCCAGCGCGTTCAGCACGGCAGCGCTGACAATGATCGCCGTGCCATGCTGGTCATCATGGAAGACGGGGATTTTCATCCGGGCCTTGAGCTTCTCCTCGATCTCGAAGCATTCCGGACCCTTGATGTCCTCAAGGTTGATGCCGCCGAAAGTGGGCTCCAGAGCGGCCACGACCTCGACGAAGGCATCGATGGCCTTCTGCTCCACCTCGATGTCGAAGCAGTCAATGCCGGCGAACTTCTTGAAGAGCACCGCCTTGCCTTCCATGACGGGCTTGGAGGCCAGCGGGCCGATGTCGCCCAGGCCCAGCACCGCCGTGCCATTGGTGATGACCGCCACAAGGTTCTGGCGCGCCGTCAACTCGGCGGCCTGCGAAGGGTCATCGACAATGGCCTCGCAGGCGGCCGCCACACCGGGCGAATAGGCCAATGCCAGATCGCGCTGGTTGCCGAGCGGCTTTGTCGCCTGGATTTCCAGCTTACCCGGCTTTGGCGTGCGGTGATAAACCAGCGCACCCGAGCGCAGATCCGGCGACAGGTCACTTTTCATCGATCAAACCCCATGTCAGCGCAGGAAAGCGCAACTCAGCACGACCCATCAGGTCGCCCGCCAACGACACGGCGTCAAGCGCGCTTTTGGCAAGAGTGTTGGTGCAGGAGGTGGAGGATGAACGATCTGTACGCTTGACGTCAGCCGTATGATTTGTCAAAATGCATCATGATCCTCAGCTATCGTGACAAACGAACGGAAGCCTTTGTCAAAGGCGAGTTTGTTCGCGAGTTTCAGGGGATCGCCCAGCAGGCTTACAGGCGGCTCGAAATTCTGGACGCAGCGACACGTCTGGATGATCTACGCGCGCTGCCGAGCAACCGGCTGGAAAGCCTGCGTGCCGACAGGGCCGGTCAATACAGCATCCGGATCAACCTGCAGTTCCGCGTGTGTTTTTGTTGGCCAGAAGGGGCGCCGGGCCCATCACTGGTCGAAATTGTCGACTATCACTGAAAGGGAAAGCAGCATGTCCCGCCCACCGGTCCATCCTGGTGCAATTCTGGCCGACGAGTTGATTGAGCTTGGCATCAGCGCGTCTGAATTGTCCCGTCAGATCAATGTGCCGCCCAACCGTGTCAGCCAGATTATTCTCGGCCGCCGCAGCATTTCGGGCGATACCGCACTGCGATTGGGTCACTGGTTTGGCATGAACCCGCAGTTTTGGCTGAACCTGCAGGGCTCCTATGACTTGCGCGTGGCAGAGGCCAAGGTCGGGAGCGAGATTGACTTGCTGCCTAAACGCGCCTGACCCCTCAAGCCGCCAGCCCGGCCACGCCCACACCACCATCATGCAGGTGGCAAGCGCTGACATGGCCGGGCGCAATCTCGCGCAGCGCGGGGCGTTCCGCCTTGCAGCGTGGCCCGGCGAAGGGGCAGCGCGGGTGGAAATGGCAGCCGGTGGGCGGGTGCAGCGGCGAGGGGATTTCGCCTTTCAGCGGAGCAAAACGCTTCTTGCGTGAGGCAAGTGTCGGCACATTGGCCAGCAGCGCCTGCGCATAAGGATGCGTCGGCCCCTTGAACAGTTCGGACGCCGGCGCGCTCTCGACCACGCGGCCGAGATACATGATGACGACCTTGTCCGAGAGGTGGCGCACCACGCTGAGATCATGGCTGATGAACAGATAGGTGAGGCCAAGGTCCTGCCGCAGCTTCATGAACAGGTTCAGCACCTGCGCCTGGATCGAGACATCGAGCGCCGCCACGCTCTCGTCGCAGACCAGGAATTGCGGCTTTACCGCCAACGCGCGCGCGATGCCGATGCGGGCGCGCTGGCCGCCCGAAAACTGGTGCGGAAAGCGCCGCTTGTAGGCGGGATCGAGGCCCACGCGCTCCAGCACGCTGTCGACATAATCATCCTGCTCGGCCTTGGTCGTCATGCCATGCACAACGGGCGCCTCACCGACGATATCGGAGACACGCATGCGCGGATTGAGCGAGGACATTGGATCCTGAAAGATCATCTGGATGGCCAGCGTCGCCGCCCGGCGCTGATCGCCCGACATGGTGTCGGTGTCCTGCCCGCGCCAGAACACCTTGCCCTGCGAGGCGTGGTGGATGCCCGCCACAACGCGGCCCAGTGTGGACTTGCCGCAGCCGGACTCGCCCACCAGCCCGACAACCTCGCCTTCGGCAATCGTCAGGTTGACGCCATCGACGGCATGGACTGTCTGCACTTCATTCTTCGCGCCGAAGATGTTGGCGATCCTTGAGGCAGCATCCAGCGGCTTTGTGAAGCGCTTGGAAACATCCTCGAGCCTGAGAGCGGGTGTGGGATTCATGCGGCAGCCCCAGTCAGAACGAGCGGGTGGTGGCAGCGCAGCGCGCGGCCGGGCAGGGTGGAGACGTCCGGTGCCGAGGCCTTGCAGAGCGCATCCGCATAGCCGCATCGCGGCGCAAAAGCGCAGCCCGCAGGCAACCGACCGAGCGAGGG